>JAFRYJ010000032.1 GCA_017437705.1 Lachnospiraceae bacterium | reverse complement strand
GTAAAGGATCTCTTTACCATGAAGAGCATGAAAGGCGTTCTGACCTTTTTCACCGGGGAGGAAGAGCACCGCGAGGAGCTCGATAAAATGATATTTGCCGCATCGATGAATGTGAAGGCGGAGGGCGGCGGAGTGCCCATGGCGCCCGATGCGGAGTATGATGACGGAATGCTGTCGATCTGCGCCCTGACCGGTGTGCCGAGGTATAAATCCTTCTTCCTGTTCCCGAAGCTTCTGAAGGGAAAGCAGAAGGAGATAAAGGGTTTTGTTTTAAGAGACTGCGAGAGCATGCATGTGGAACTGGAAAAACCCGCCGTTGTCCACACGGACGGAGAGTATGTGGGAGATTTCAGCGAGTTTACGGTATCGTGTCTGAAAGGAAAGCTTAAGGTGCTGCAGTAAATGAAGATAAGATACATTCTGGCCATGATCTGGCAGTGCACCTGGGGCATTTTGCAGACACTGGCCGGGTTCTTCGTGTTTTTAAGATTCATCAGATACCCTCATAAAAGATTCAGGGGGTCCATTGCCACGCAGTGGAAGAGTGATACCGGAATATCTCTGGGGCTTTTCATTTTTTACGGCAGCGGAGTGCGTGCCGGCAACGAAGGCGCGATATATCTCGAAAAGATACAGACCCACGAATACGGCCACTGCATCCAGTCCCTGATACTGGGGCCGCTGTACCTTCTGGTAATCGGGATCCCTTCCGTTTGCTGGGCAAACGTCGATGCGCTGGAGAGAAGAAGGCGCAGAAACAATGTGTCCTATTACAGCTTTTACCCGGAAAGATGGGCCAACGCCCTGGGAACGAGAGTGACCGGGCATGAGACCTTCAGCAGCGGGTAATGTGCCTGAGGGGACAAACACAATTAATTATCATGTACAAAGGAGACTGAATTGACGCCTTTCTACAAAAAACCGATATTCTACATTTTCATTGCCCTGATCATCGCCATGTCCATATGCGCATATCTGTTCGCGGGCGGCAGCGGAGATGATCCTGCAGGCAACAAGGAAAACATAACGGAGACCGAGCCGGTAAATATTGAGGAGACGCCGGAAACGGAAGAGTCAGAGGACGTATCCGAAACGGAGCCCGACAGCAATGTGAGCACCGTAAGCTTTCTGTGCGTGGGCGACGACCTCATACATCAGAGGCTTATCGATTCCGGCTTTAAAGAGGACGGCAGCAGGGATTACAGCCATCTTTACGAGCACATAAAGGACGAGGTTCAAAAGGCCGATATCGCCTACTGCAACCAGGAGACCATCTTCATTGCGGATGAGACTCAGTTTTCCGGCTACCCTACCTTCGGCACCCCCGTTGAAGTGGGTGATGCCATTTATGATGCAGGCTTCGACGTTATCTCCCATGCTTCGAACCATGCCTACGACAAGGGTACGGACGGCGTTCTGGACTCCATAGCATACTGGCGTGAGGAACATCCCGACATGGTATTTACGGGGATCCACGATTCGCAGGAGGATGCGGATACCGTAAAGACCCTGGAAAAGAACGGCATCAGGTTTGCATTTCTTAATTATACCTACGGCCTCAACGGGCTGGAGCTGCCGGCGGACAAGCCCTATCTTATAGACCTGCTGGACGAGGATAAGATAGCAGCGGACGTCAAAAAGGCAAAAGAAGTATCCGACGTTGTTGTGGTTTTCCTTCACTGCGGCACGGAGTATGTTTACGAACCTTCGGATACGACCTATTACTGGGTTAAGGTGCTGCTGGACAACAATGTTGATATATGCATCGCATCACACCCCCATGTGCTGGAGCCCTGCGGAGTGCTTACGGCTGAGGACGGCCATAAGATGGTATGCTTCTATTCCATGGGAAATATGGTATCGACTCAGGATGAACGGCCCAGGCTGCTGGGCGGCATGGCCCGCATGAACATCAGCATGATAACGGAGGACGGCGAGTCCCGTATCGAGATCACGGACATTTCCATCGAGCCCATGTACACGATGGTGCAGGATGAAACGAAGGGCTACGGCGTATACATGCTGAAGGATTACACCGATGAAATGCTGGCGGATCACGATCTGTATGAGGTCGAGGGAGAGGAACCTCTCACACAGGAGTGGATAAAAAACCTTTTTAATGAGATAATGACAACAGAGATCGATCAGCCCGGGGCAAAAGATTTCGAACGCGCTGAAATCAGATAAAGGATCAAGGAGTAGGAAAATGAGCAGCAAAAGATCACGTCAGAGAGACGACAGGCCTTTTTATAAAAAACCGGTGTTTTTTATGCTTATCGGCCTGCTGGCATGTATAGCAGTAAGCGTCGTCATTGCATTCAGTGATATGGGCATCTCCGAAAAGGGCATTCCCACGGTGACTACGGTGATCGAAGCAAAGAGCTCCAAGGCAGTGGAGTCCATGGAATCCGAAAAGGAGTCCAGGGATTTCGAGACGGAGCCGGAGTACATCTATACCGTTAAATTTGTGGCTGTAGGCGACGACCTTATCCACGAGGGACTCTATCTTTCGGGCATGAGGAACGGAAAACCCTGGAA
The DNA here is from genome assembly GCA_017437705.1 of Lachnospiraceae bacterium. The sequence continues at coordinate 4,527 of JAFRYJ010000032.1, read as the reverse complement.
TTACGATCACCTGTATGCACATATAAAAGATGAGGTGCAGGCTGCGGACCTTGCATACTGCAACCAGGAGACCATCTTCATAAACGACTCCAGCCAGTTCGGCGGTTATCCCACCTTCGGAGGGCCTTCGGAGATCGGTGATGCCCTGGTGGACGCAGGCTTCGATATCATTTCCCACGCATCGAACCACACCTACGACAAATGGGTGCAGGGCATTATGGATACGATCGAATTCTGGGATACGAAGCATCCGGAGATCGTATACACCGGTATCCATAAGAGCCAGGAGGATGCTGACACCGTAAAGACCATCGAGAAAAACGGCATAAAATTTGCATTCCTCAACTTCACATACAGCCTTAACGGCTTCGCATTGCCGGAGGATCAGCAGTATCTTGTAGATACGCTGGACGACAAGCAGCGTGTCATCGACATGATAAAGAAGGCCAGGTCACAGGCGGACGTGGTGGTATTCTTCCTGCATCAGGGCGTTGAGTACACGTATACTCCTTCCGATGTGACTTACGAGTGGGTACAGCTTCTGCTGGATAATGATGTCGATATCTGTATCGCATCACATCCCCATGTGCTTGAACCCTATGCCCTTCTGACAAGCAAGACCGGACATCAGATGCTCTGTTACTATTCCATGGGCAATATGATATCAGCCCAGGACGAGAGGCCCAGGCTTCTCGGCGGTATGGCCAAGTTCACGGTTGAGAAGAAGGTAAAAGGAAACCAGGTGACCATAAGCTATCCCGAGTTCACTATGGAGCCCATGTATACCCACATGAGGAATTCCAGCCTCACGTATGCGGTCTATATGCTGAAGGACTACACGGATGATATGTGCGCCCAGAACGAGCTTTATTACAAGGGCTCGGAGCCCCTTACACAGCAGTGGATCTACGATCTTTTCGATTACATTATGTCAACGCCCATAGACCAGCCGGGTGCGGCGAAAGTTTATCAGCCCTGGCTTGAGAATAAAAAGACAGAATCGACGGAAAGCGACAGCGATACGGACAGCGATGCCGAATTGGAGACAGGAGAGGTATGATGCAGGAATTATTTGACAACAACAACATGCTGGAATGGCTGAAATACTATGCGGACAACGTTCCCGGCCTGGATATCCAGAAGACGAAGATAATCGACATCACCAGGAAAAACAAGAATCTTATACCCACGGTCGAGTCACACAAAACAGTGCTGGTGTTCACGGAGGCGGGACATCCCGAGATCTTTTACAAGATGTGGGACGCCGGTCTGGGAGAGTGCGAGTGCTGGTATAACGTTGGATCGGATCCCTCGGGCCCTATCCTTCATAAGCCCGTAAAGGAAATGATCGACAGGGGCATCAATGCATCTGCGGCCATGCTTTTCATCAACAATGATGCCCGCAGCACCTATAAGGTGGGCATCGACAATGCAGCCCTGGCAAGAGGTTCCGTGCATTATGTTGGCTCGGAGATCAGGTCCATCATCCTCCGGAAGATGCATGTGGACCAGGCTGATACCCTCTGCGTTATAAGCGGTGCATCCATTGTTGTGGAAGCGGCCCTTATCGCAACGGAAGGTACTGTCATCGCTGTCGAGTATTCGGAGAATGACAGGCGTACGGTAGAGGATAACGCCCAGAAATTCGGTCTCAGGAACGTGGAGATAATAGACCACGTGGATACGGAGACAATGAAGTGTCATCCCGTTCCTTCGCTTACGATGCTTGTGGCTTCGGCCAGCATGGAGCAGGAGATCGAATGCCTTCTGGGGCTGAATCCGGCAATGGAATTTGTAATTTATACTCTTGATTTCAAGTGCGCCGCCACGCTGCCTGATATCCTGGAGAAATACGGCCTCACCGATGTGGAAGTGCTGCAGCTCCAGGTGAGCAAGCTGAGCACAAAGAGGAACATGGTACAGGAGCCCGTTACGTGGCTTATAACCGCTAAAGCGTAAGAAAGAGCAGTGTACATTTGAAAATGCGTGAAAACAGCGTAAATAATGCCGCTTTATCTCAGCCGTGATAAGCCCCCGATATTATGGGTGTCTGGCACTGCCAAATTTGTATAAAGGGGTCTTATTCCCAGCTGATATAAAACGCTCCGCTTTCGATGCACACGCGCGCTCAGCCGTAATTGTTGCCTGCAGCAACTGCGCGCGGCGCGCAGGAATCGCGAGCGATCCCTGAATGATAAAGTGCGTTGACATGCGGTGTTTTCGTGGTTATAATATCCCTTGTCAGTTTTATAAAGATCCACAAAAGACGTTGATGGAGACAGTAAGTTCTTTTTCGGCATCACAGAGAGCCCGACAAGGTGAAAGCGGGTATGCAGGGAAGTTCCGAACATCACTCCGGAGTTGCGGTCTGAAAGGTTTCGGCCGAGTAGGCACCGACGGTTTTCCCCGTTAAAGGAAGCGTATATGATGGTATGCAGAAATGGGTGGTACAGCGAAGGCATTTCAGGCTTTCGTCCCGTTGCAGGGATGAAAGCCTTTTATATTAGCTGACGCAGTCAGCTAATATAAAGCTCAGCAGGGTCTGTGACGTATTTATGCTAAAAAAGCACTGCGCGCAGGCTGCGCACCTCGCAGATACCGCCGGGACAGGAGAAAAGAAATGAGCAGAAAGATGACAGAAATAAGATGGCACGGAAGAGGAGGACAGGGCGCCAAGACCGCCTGCCTTCTGCTGGCTGATGCGGCCTTCGCGTCAGGCAAATATGTACAGGGCTTTCCGGAATACGGTCCCGAAAGGATGGGAGCGCCCATCACGGCCTACAACCGGATAAGCGACGAGCCCTGCCACGTACATTCTTTTATATATGAGCCGGATTATGTGGTGGTCGTGGACGAGTCACTTATCCATACCACGGACGTCACAAAGGGGCTTTCCGAAGAAGGGGCCATCATCATTAATTCACCGAAGGCGCCGGAGGAGCTCCGCCCTATGCTTAAAGGCTATAAGGGCAGGGTATATACGATCGACGCAAGGAAGCTGTCAGAAGAGCATCTGGGAGGCTATTTCCCCAATACGCCCATGCTTGCCGCGACGGTCACCGTTACTGGTATACTGGACAGGGAGCGATTTGCATCGGATATGCAGGATTCATTCAAACATAAATTTGCCACGAAGCCTCAGGTAGTGGAGCGCAACATGAGCTGCCTGCTCCGCTCCATGGATGAGGTAAAAGGAGAGGTAAGATGATCAAAGCCGCAGATATTAACGAAAACTCGACCTGGCAGGAACTGACCCCGGGAGGAGAGATATATGAGGGCGGCACGTCCAGAATGACACTTACGGGTGAATGGCGTGTCAACAGGCCCGTATGGGATCAGGACAGATGCAGACAGTGCCTTCTGTGCACGCCTTACTGTCCGGACTCATCAATACCCGTTGAAGAGGGCAAAAGACTGGATTTCGATCTTGATCACTGCAAGGGCTGCGGGATCTGCGCAAAGGTCTGCCCCTTTGAAGCCATATCAATGGAGAAGGAGGTGCAGTCATGAGCAGAAGAGACAGGATGTCCGGAAATGAAGCCGTCGCATATGCAATGAAGCAGATCGAGCCGGACGTATTCGCGGCTTTTCCCATCACTCCCTCCACGGAGATACCTCAATACTTCGCACAGTATGTGGCCGACGGCCTTGTGGACACCGAATACGTTACCGTGGAATCGGAGCATTCCTCCATGTCCACCTGTATGGGCGCCGCGGCAGCGGGTGCGAGGGCGGTCACTGCAACATCATCCTGCGGGCTGGCTTTCATGTACGAGGTGCTCTATGTGGCGGCATCAGCCAGGATACCGATCTCGATGGCGGTGGTGAACAGGACGCTTACGGGTCCCATCAATATCAACAACGATCATTCCGATTCCATGGGCGCCAGAGATACGGGATGGATCCAGATCTATTCAGAGAACAATCAGGAAGCCTACGATAATTACCTTCAGGCCATGAGGATCTCGGAGCACCCCGACGTAAGGCTGCCGATCATGATATGCCAGGACGGATTCATCACGTCCCACGCCATGGAGAATATCCTTCTTGAGGATGATGATGCCGTTAAGAAGTTCGTCGGCACCTGGGAGCCGGAGCATGCTCTCATGGGAAGGGATCATCCTCTGGCCATCGGCCCCTACGATACGCAGCCCTTCTGCATGGAGCACAAGGTAATGCTGGCAGAGGCCATGAAGGGTGCAAAGAAGCAGATCCTTGCCGTTGCGGAGGATTTTAAGAATACCTTCGGCAGGGAGTACGGACTTTTCGAGGAATATCGGATGGATGATGCCGAGGTGGCCATAGTTCTTATCGGCTCCACCGCAGGTACTGCAAAGGTATGCGTGGATCAGCTGAGAGAGGCGGGCGTAAAGGCAGGCCTTATCAAGCTCAGGGTGTTCAGGCCGTTCCCCGGCGAGGAGCTGGCGAAAGCCCTTTCGAACGTGAAGGCAGTGGCTGTTATGGACAAGAGCGAGGGCTTCTCTTCACAGGGCGGCCCCATATTTGCCGAGACGAGATCAGCATGCT
>JAFRYJ010000031.1 GCA_017437705.1 Lachnospiraceae bacterium | reverse complement strand
GTGGCCGGTGCAGTACAGCTGGGCGTTATTGCATACGGCGACAAGGCAATGTCTTCGGCATACGGCTTTCATATCGACGTGAAGGGCAAGGGAGTTCACGGCTCAAGCCCCGAGCTGGGCGTTGACCCCATAAACGCTGCGGTGCATATCTATCTGGCGCTGCAGGAGATGATAGCCAGAGAGGTATCTGGTATGGACGAGGTGGCCATGACCATCGGCCAGATCCACGCCGGCGGCGCCGCCAACGTTATCCCCGATACGGCGATGATGGAAGGCACACTGCGTACCTTCAAGAAGGAAACTGCCGATTTTCTTATCGGCAGGATAACAGAGGCTGCGGAAAAGATCGCAGAGGCATACAGGGCAAAGGCCGAGGTAACGGCTCTTTACAACGTGCCTCCCGTTGACGGTGATCCGGAATTCAACGAGGCGTGCATCGCAAGCATTAAGAAGGTGAACAGCGACGTTTACCCGGCAAAGGTGCTTCATGCAATGGGCTCGGAGGATTTCGCATTTGTAACACAGAGGATACCTTCCGGCTACATGTTCTTCGGAGCAGGCGTTGAGGATAAGTCAAAGTGGAGGCCGCAGCATGCTCCGGACATCGTATTCGATGAAAGGGCGATGCCGCTGATAGCTGCATCATATGTGCAGATCGCGATGGACTGGCTGGAGAAGAATGGGAAGTAATGAAATGATCAGATACAATTGTTAACAGCGATGAGAGCGCCTTCGGGCGCTCTTGTTTATGATCTGAAAGATTAGGGATCACATGGTGAGATGCCGGGCTTTACATTATTTCTTAAGAATACTTGATTTAGACTGGGCACATTTATGATATGATAATGGCACTATCTTGATACTCTTGAGGGAGAAAGCATTATGAGAAGAAAACTACTGGTTTTTATTATGATAATGGCGACCGTCGCGGCATCAGCCTGCAGCAAAAAGCCTGCCGCATTTGATAAATTCCAGGATTATCTGGACTGGGCCGAGGAAACGGGTTACAAAAAGGGCGTCATGGAGCCTGTGGGCACCGAGGGCGTGAATAACGACATTTTCCACACCCTGAATGACAGCGGAGGTTACGATTCCGGCAGGATCGTTATAGGCGATTCCAGATGCTGCCAGCTGGGCATTTATCAGGAGCGCATCGAAGGCAGCGATTATGCGGTATTTGCAGTATGGGGTGGCGATTACTCACCTGAAACCAAATACCCCATACTTACGGAAAAATCTCTTGCTGACATCGAAGCCTGCTTCAGGAATCAGATCGAAAAGCACGGAAGCTGTACGATATACTTTTTTACAACTGTAAACAATTACGATTTCCGTGAGAACAACAACGCTGATTTCATCAAATATGCCATCGATTCTGCCGAGATACTGGCACAGATGGAGTACGAATATAACGGGACCGTGTACAGCCCGGTGGTCATCGTCATAGGTTTTGACGGCTGCAGGAATTCCAGCAAGGTGCTGGGCCTGGATCCCGCGGATTTCAACAGGTATGTGGAGGATTACAACAACGGTGTCAAAGAAGCCCTCGGAAAGAGCGAGATACTGAAAACAGCTTATGAGAACTATACAACAGTGGTCGATATCGAGGACGGAAAGACCAAGTATATAGACGACGGTCTCCATTACAGCGATGATGTGCTTCGGGATATTACGGAATACATAGTGTCTTCAGAGATCAAATGATAAATATATGTGAAAAGAAATGCTCATGATCATACGGATCATGAGCATTTTTGTCTGATCCTGCCGATCGTGATCAGACCGGTCTTACTGTACTCCATAATGTGCTATAATATAAAATAACTGGATGTTTGTTGTTATCAGAGCAATAGAGTTTTTGTGAAAAGTTTCTTCAAAGAACGGTGCGACGGCAACACTTTACATGTATTGAAAAAGCCATACGGCATAACCGGTTTGACTGTAGAGATAACAGTACAAAGAGAGGATCTGCATGAACCGTAAAAAAGCTTTAAAAAACAGAATATTGAGCATTTTTGCGATCCTAATGCTGGTGATGCTGTCCGGATTGTTCAGTGATGTATATGCAGATGATCTGCCTGATGAGAGTACTGAAGACTTTACGTATGTACGAAATATAGACCTGCCGGGATCCGATGAACTCGTGCTGGGATACATCGAAAACAAAGCCGCCCCGGAAAGGTCTTCAGACAGCAGGAAGGGCCAAAGCAAGGCTCCCCGCAGGTACGACCTAAATGATGCGGAGCAGGCCCTTTATGATACGCTGCATGAAAACCTGGGCTTAGTGGCATCCGGAGAGCTTTCAAGCACGAAGTTCGAGAGGCTGGGTATAGATGCATCACTGCTGGAGAAAAAGACTTATACTGCGGAAGACCTCGGAGTGGAGCAGCTGTCTGTAGTGGGAGAGGACGGCGTCAGGCGGCTTACCGATGAAACAAGGGCGGCGCTGAAGAATGCTTGGTCGTCCCAGGTCGATGTTGAATCGACAATGAAGTCCGTTTCCAGGGATGATCCCTTCGTGCTCTACTGGTTCGATAAGACTGAGGGCTATTCCTATGCTCTGCGTATCGGGAATGTGGGATACAGCGAGTCAAACGATACGGTGACGTTCAAGGATCCCTATCTGGTCATCTATTTGTACGTTTCATCGGCTTACAGTTCGGACGGTACTCTTAACACCTTTGAAACCGATACGGAAAAAACTCAGGCAGCGGCAGCCACGGCAGAAAATGCGCTGAACATCGTAGGGGAGGCGGAAGATCTCCCCGATCCGGAGAAGATAGAATACTACAAGGACTGGATCCTTGCCCATGTCAGCTACGACTTTGATTCCGCGGCCTTGCCCCAGACCCATTACGGCGACCCCTGGCAGCTTATCTACGTTTTCGACGGCAACGAGAACACCAACGTGGTATGCGAGGGTTATGCCAAGGCTTTCAAATTCCTGTGCGACCTTACGGATTTCGATTCCGAGCTTATTGAGTGTTACATAATGACAGGTTATCTGTCCTCGGGCCATATGTGGAACGTTATAAGAATGGAGGACGGATACTTATATCTGGCGGATCTGACCAGCTGTGATGCCGGCATGCTCGGTTATCCCGACAGGCTTTTCCTGAAGGGCAGTGTTGACGGTCTTGACACCGGCTATTCCTTCAGGCTGGGGTACAATTCCATCACCTATACATATGATAATGAGAGCATGCTCATATTCCCGTCTTCTTACAGGAAGCTGTGTCTGTGCAATTACAATGAGCACGACTGGGATGAGGGCACCGTGCTCATCCCTGCAACAGAGGAGTCCGAGGGTCAGATCCTTTACACCTGCCGGACGGATCCCGATCACACAAAGACGGAGACACTGCCGGTCCTCAGAAGGATCACTGCGGAGAATACCACGGTAGAGGGGCTTGAGGACAGGATCTATACCGGTTCGGAAATAACCCAGACGCTTACGGTCATCATGGATGGAGATGTCCTTGCGGAGGGCACCGATTACCGCATCATTTATGATTCGAACATAAACGTGGGGACGGCCCACCTGACGATCGAGGGAATACGTAATTTCTGCGGATCGCTGGAGATGGATTTTCTTATAGATTCGGACATCACGCTGGAAGAGGCGGATGCAGCGGTATCGACAACAGAGCAGGGCAGTCTGACGAACACTGTAACTCTTCATGCAACGGTATTTTCTGATGACCCGACGGTTATATGGACATCATCTGATCCGGAGATCGCGTCTGTGGATGAGAACGGAGTGGTCACCGGTCTGAGCGACCCGGGAGTATCCGAGGCGGTGGTATGTATAACGGCGTCCACGTCGGACGGCAAAACGGCACAGTGCACCGTTACCGTTCAGGATCCCGTTAAGGCCTTTGTAAGAAGGCTTTACAGGGTTTGCCTGCTGCGCGAACCCGATGAAGGCGGCCTCAACGACTGGGTATCGCAGCTGAAAAGCGGCTCCATAACCGGAGCGCTCTGCGCCAGGAATTTCATATTCAGCAAGGAGTTCAAGAATAAGAATTACTGCAACGAATGCTATGTAAAGCTTTTATACAATGCATTTATGGGCCGCGAATATGACGAGGACGGCCTGGTCTACTGGACAGATAAGCTCCGGACAGGATGGAAGCGCCAGCAGGTATTCAACGGGTTCACACAGAGCACCGAGTTCAAAAACCTGTGTGAGGATTACGGCATAAACAGAGGAGCAAAAGTAACATATCCGGAAATAGAGAATGCCTATCAGCAGGACGTATGCCCGGCCTGCGGGGCGGCTGCACCGGTGAAATACGCTCTAAGCTACGTTCTGAACAATGGGACAAATAACAGCAAAAACCGGAAATGGTATCTGACGGAAAGCGCGTCATTCACGCTGTATGCTCCCACAAGGACCGGATATACCTTCGCTGCCTGGTATACGGACAAGGCACTGACCAGGAAGATGTCGGTCCTGCCCAACGGCAGCAGCGGAGATAAGACGTTCTACGCCAAGTGGACAGCCAATACCTATACGATAAAGTTCGCCAAAAACGGCGGTACCGGAACCATGAACGATAAGTCCTGCAAATACGGTACATCATATACGCTGCCGGCAAATAAGTTTACAAGGACCGGCTACACATTCAACGGCTGGAACACGAAGGCCGACGGAAGCGGGACATCTTATAAGGATAAGGCGTCTGTAAAGAATCTTTCGGCAAAGGACGGAGCGACGGTTACGCTTTACGCACAGTGGAAGAAGAAATAGAACAGATAACTATAACGCAAAGACTTCCGAAGGCAGGTGTTTTCGGAAGTCTTTGTTTTTTTATACCCAGTTCACGATCTCTAAACCGGGAACTTTTTTAAATTCTTTTGTGTTATTTGTGACCAGAGTCAGCCCGGCAGATCTTGCGTGTGCAGCAATGAGCAGGTCATTGGAACCGATGGGTTCACCTTTCGTTTTAAGATAGTACCGTATCTGCCCATAATCTGCAGACGCTTCTGCATCAAAGGGTAAGATCCTGATGGTTGACAGAAAAGTTAAAAGTGCCAGCCTGTTTCTCAGAGGATCAGAACTGTTGCAGGCTCCGTATTCAAGCTCTGCCATAGTGATCGCGGAAATGCAGAGATCTTCGGGAGAGTATTGACGGAACCTGCTGAACACTTCCGCAGGTCTGTTGTTTCTGATGTAAACGATGATATTCGTATCCAGCATGTATTTCATAGGCCTTCCTTCTCCTGGATGGGAAGATCAGGTATAGGTTCTCTTAAAAAATCATCTGTAAACATGTCTATAGCATCAGCCATATGACTCCATGGATCGTTTTTCGGAATGATGATCACAATATTCCCAATACGGTTTATATAGACTTCATCTTCTGTAAAGCGGCAGCTTTTAGGAAGTCGAACTGCCTGGGAGCCTCCGTTTGTAAATAGTTTAGCTGTTTCCATATTCATCACCTCCGTAAATAGTATATACATAAGTATATACGTTAGTCAAATAATAAAGCTCCGGGCATTTTCCGGCGCCCGAAGCTTTTATCCTTGGAATAGTGTTGGATCCTGATCCGCAAACTGCTGTTTTATGCCTCAGAACCCCAGTTCCTCATTTACAATGATCACAAAGATCCTGCCGAGGTTCCTGCTCCTTCTCGTAATGACGAACTGGTTGCAGATACAGTCGGGAGAGAAGCAGTCCTCGCACTTGTCCGTTACAACGCAGGGGGTCTTCTTGTTGAGCCGTCTGCAGTTGGGCGGTGATGCGATGTTCCTGGCCCTGTATACAGCGCTGTCCAGATCGGGGCAGATCTTGTTGATACCGGTCACGATGATGACGTGTTCAGGTCCGTGAATAAGATTTGCGACGCGGTTTCCCGAACCGTCGATGTTGACGAGCATGCCGTCCTCTGTCATGGCATTGGTGCTCATGAAGAACCAGTCGCATACCGTTGCCTTTGCATACATCTCCTTATATTCGGGAGTGCCTCTTTTTGCCATGTAGTCGATAAACTCACATCCCTTTTCCCGAAGGGCATCATATAAGCCCATTCCCTGAACGGTCATGCTGCCGCCGCCGGAGAAAGTGGCACCCTCAGGCACGAGATCCAGCACCAGCTTTTTCGCATCGTCTGACGTTTCGGCGTAATAGCCCGTCATGTTCCTTTTTCCCAGTTCCTTAATGATATCGTCGATCTTCTCTTTGCTAAAGCACAGCTCCATTTTCTTCCTGAACCTCCATTTCCGCTCTGCGCCTGCGCTTGGCATTGGTCGCACGTATTGAATTAACTGCAGCTCCTATGAAAAATGCATACAGGCAGGTGACCAGCCACAAAAGCAGCATCATCAGGCTGGCGAGACTGCCGTAAATGTATGTCAGATTGTCCGTGTTGTCGAAATAGAATGAAAAAATGTATGAAAGAAACACCCATCCGATGCTGGCCACCAGCGCTCCCGGAAACTGGAAAAGGAACTTCTGCTTCTGGTTGGAGAAGAAGGTGTAGAACAGCATGAACAGGAAGCTCAGCACGATGATGGAAAGCAGCAGCCGCAGCACCCATACCACGATGCCGTTGGTGCTTACGAAGGGTATATATGACAGTATCTTTAAGAATACCCTGTTTCCCATACCCATGAAGATCAGCGTGATCACCAGGGCGGCGGCGAAGAGCAGCACGTACAGGAAGCCGATAAGCCTTACATACAGAAAGCTTCTGGTCTCCCTGACACCGTAGATCTCGTTCAGTCCCTGCCTGATGGAAAGCATTGCCTTTGATGATGTCCATAGCGCGCCGATGATGGCTATTACAAGTACTGCCGGATTGGTGTTGCGGGTCATGCTTTCCGTAACGCTCATGATGGAATCCGCACTTTCGCCCGGGAAATAATACTCGATGAAACCCATCAGGCTGGACTGGTCCACCGGCAGCCTTTTGAATACAAGCATGACAAGCATCACAAAGGGGATCACCGCCAGGATGATCCAGAATGCGCACTGCGCCGCCGATGAGGCTATTCTCTTTTTTGTATATATCTCCAGGAGATCCAGGAAAAACTGCTTTATCTTTGCCTTCATTGTGTTCACCGTTTGTAAAGATTTTATCACCTGAAAGCCCGTGAGGCAAGGAAAGAGGAATGGGGCATTTTGCCGGCCGCCGGCTTGACTTTTTTTCTCTATATGATAGAATATCCTTTTGTTAAAGGCATAGAAGGTGCAAAAGATGTTTTACGCCCGTCAGAGAGGATCCTGTATGCTGCGATGGATCCGGCAACGTATCTCATTTAATTTCACACCGGAGCCGCGCTTCTGATATGTAGGGAGCGACGTGTACGGAGCGTTAATCCGAAAGAGGGCCGGAATATTAGAATATTCCGGAACAAGGGTGGTACCGCGATAATTCGTCCCTGACTACGTCAGGGCCTTTTTTATGTTCGGCCGGCGCCTCACATAAAAAGCGCTGCCGCGCGGGATGCGCAGCTCGCAGCAAAGGAAAGCACTTCGTGCCTCTGCTCGCGCGCACAAAGTCAGCAGGCATGCAGAAGCAAAGACAACTTAAGCAGACGATGCCTGCAGACTTTGATTGACAGGCTGGCGTCTCGCATAAAAAGCCCTGCACAGATCCAATATATTACAGGAGGAGTTTTTAATGAAACCGCAAGAGATCATGGAAAAAGCTCTGGAAGAGCTTAAGTCCCTGTCGGATTCCAATGCCCTGAACGAGTTCAGGGTAAAGTATCTCGGCAAAAAGGGCGAGATCACTGGCCTTATGAAGCAGATGAAGGACCTTTCCGCAGAGGAGAAGCCCGTCTTCGGCCAGGCAGTGAACAACGCCAGGAAGAAGATCGAGGAAGCTATTGACGAAACGCTTTCGGCGATCGCAAAAAAGGAAAGGGAGAAGAAGATCCAGTCCGAGGAGATCGACATCACCCTTCCCGCAAAGAAGATAAGATACGGTCACAGACACCCCAATACCCTGGCCCTGGAGGAGATTGAGGATATCTTTGTGGGCATGGGCTACGAGGTAATGGACGGCCCTGAGATAGAGTTTGATTATTACAACTTTGAGGCCCTCAACATACCCGAAGGCCATCCGGCCAAGGACGAGCAGGATACGTTTTACATCACGAAGGATATACTGCTCCGTACACAGACATCGGGCACACAGATCCACGCCATGGAGACAAGGCCTCTTCCCATCAAGATGATCGCGCCCGGCCGTGTTTACAGGTCGGACGAAGTGGACGCTACCCATTCGCCCTGCTTCCATCAGATAGAGGGTCTTGTGGTGGATAAGCACATCACCTTTGCGGATCTCAAGGGCACCCTGGCGGAGTTCGCCAGAAGGATGTTCGGTGAGAACACGAAGGTAAAATTCAGACCTCATCATTTCCCGTTCACAGAGCCCAGCGCAGAGGTTGACGTTACCTGCTTCAAGTGCGGCGGCAAGGGCTGCCGTATGTGCAAGGGCGAGGGCTGGATCGAGATCCTGGGATGCGGTATGGTACATCCCCACGTGCTGGAGATCTGCGGAGTAGATCCCAACGAGTATACGGGATTCGCTTTCGGCATGGGTCTGGAGAGGATAGCGCTTCTTAAATACGAGATCGACGACATGCGTCTGCTTTACGAGAACGATGTCAGATTCCTTGAGCAGTTCTAAAGAAAGTCAGAGGAAGGAGAAAGAATATGGATACACCTGTATCATGGATAAAAGAATATGTACCCGGCCTTGACGTTTCGATAAAGGAATACTGCGACGCCATGACGCTGTCCGGAACAAAGGTCGAAGGATATAAGAAACTTGATAAGAACCTCGAAAACATAGTTGTCGGCAGGATCGACAGGATCGATCCCCATCCCGACGCCGAGAAGCTTGTTGTCTGCCAGGTGGACGTGGGCGGAGACGGGGACATCCAGATCGTTACCGGTGCTCCCAACGTTAAGGAGCAGGACCTTATCCCCGTAGTTCTTGCAGGCGGAAAGGTGGCCGGCGGACATGACGGATCACCCAATCCCGAGAACGGCATCACTATCAAAAAGGGCAAGCTGCGCGGTGTTGAGAGCGACGGCATGATGTGTTCAGTTGAAGAGCTGGGCAGCTCGAAGGACTATTATCCCGACGCCCCTGACGACGGAGTCTTCGTATTCAGCGACGCCTACGGCGTAAAGCCCGGCGATGATGCCATCGCCGCCATGGGCCTCCGCGATGATGTTGTGGAGTACGAGGTAACATCAAACAGGGTGGACTGCTATTCGGTGATCGGCATCGCAAGGGAAGCGGCAGCCACGTTTAAAAAGGAATTCATCCTTCCCGAAGCTGCAGCGGCCGGGAACGATGAAAAGGCTGAGGACTACATCAGCGTTGAGATAAAGGACGCAGATCTCTGCTCCAGGTATACTGCAAGGATCGTTAAGAACATAAGGCTTGCCCCGTCGCCCCTCTGGATGCAGAGAAGGCTGGGTGCCTGCGGCGTGCGTCCCATCAATAACATAGTGGATATTACCAATTACGTAATGCTCGAGTACGGCCAGCCCCTCCACGCCTTTGATTACGACAGGATCGAGTCAAAGAAGATCGTAGTCAAGAGAGCGGCTGACGGTGATAAGTTCATCACCCTGGACGGCAAGGAGCACGTGCTCGACAGCAATACGCTTATGATCTGCGACGGTGAGAAAGAAGTGGCCATGGCCGGCATCATGGGCGGCGAGAACACCATGATCACCGACGATGTCAGGACGATGCTCCTGGAGTCGGCATGCTTCAACGGAACGAATATACGTCAGGCAGGCAGAAGGCTGGGCATGCGTACCGAAGCCATGGGCAAGTTCGAGAAGGGCCTGGATCCCAACCTCACCATGGAGGCCATCAACAGGGCCTGCCAGCTGGTGGAGCTCCTCGACGCCGGTGATGTGGTCGGCGGCGCAGTCGACGTTTATCCCGTAAAGAACGAAGAAAAGGTCATCAGATTCGATCCCGCCAGGGCCAACGCGCTGCTGGGGACCGATATCTCAGAAGACGAGATGGCTGAGATCTTTGACCGTATAGAGCTTAAATGGGACAGGGCGACAAACGAAGTTACGGTACCCACCTTCAGGCAGGATCTTGTGGCAAATGCAGACCTGGCGGAGGAGGTGGCCAGATTCTCGGGCTACGACAACATCCCCACCACGCTTCCCGTAATGGAGGATACCGTGGGAACGCTTTCCGAGGATTTCCGGATCCAGAAGATCGCAAGGAACGCTGCCATAAGCTACGGCTTCAGCGAATCCATGACGTTCTCCTTCGAGAGCCCCAGAGTTTTCGACAGGCTGCTTATACCCGCAGATGACAGGATCCGCATGGCCGTAAAGATCGCCAATCCTCTGGGAGAGGATTTCTCCATCATGAGGACACAGCCCCTTAACGGCATGCTCACATCCATTGCAAACAACTACAATTACAGGAACAAAGAGGCAAGGCTCTTCGAGATGGCCAAGATCTATCTGCCCAAGGCGCTCCCGATAACGGAATACGCTGACGAGAGGGTCATGTTCACACTGGGCGCCTACGGTGCCGACGCTGACTTCTTCCTTATGAAGGGAGCTGCGGAAAGCTTCCTGGAGAAGTGCGGCATCACGGAGCTTACATACAAACGTCCCGAAGACAGGCCTTATCTGCACCCGCTGCAGTCGGCGGACATCATTTACAACGGAACGGTGATCGGTTACGCCGGCGCCGTACATCCCGACGTGTGCGACAATTACGGTATCGGAACGGACTGTTATATAGCCGTGATCGACCTCGGGTATGTCAGGGACGCTGCGAAGTTCGTCATCAAGTATAAGGGCCTGGCCAAGTATCCCGCGATCCAGCGTGACATCAGCCTTACGATGGATGCGAAGATCCCCGTGGGCGATGTGGAGGAGATCATCAAGAAGAAGGGCAGGAGCCTTCTGGAGAAGTTCGAACTCTTCGATATCTATCAGGGCAAGCAGATAAAGGAAGGCCTCAAGTCCGTTGCATACAACCTCACCTTCAGGGCAAAGGACAGGACCCTCGAGGACAAAGAGGTAACTGAGATCATGGACGATATCATCGGCACCCTTGAAGAGAAGGGCATGGAGCTGAGGAAGTAATGGAAGCCGCGTTTCTCTTATGGTTTCAGGACGTGAGGACTCCTGCCGGGAACGTGATCATGAACCTGATCACGCTGCTGGGAGCCGGCGGAATAGTGGCGATACTGTGCTGCCTTGTGATGATATTTATCAGAAAGTACAGGGTCGTCGGTATAGCCGCAGGGATCTCACTGGCGATCGAGGCACTGTGCACCAATGTGATCATTAAACCGCTCGTGGACAGGGCGCGGCCCTATGATGTCATCGAAGGCCTTGTGCCGGCCACGTGGTGGCTGCCGAATGATCCCAGCTTCCCTTCAGGGCATGCGGGAGCCTGTTTTGCAGTGGCGGTGGTGATGCTCATAATGCTGCCAAAGAAAGCCGGAATAACAGCGGTCGTGATCGCCTTTCTGGTCTCGCTGTCCAGAATGTATCTCGGGGTCCATTATCCCACAGACATCTTAGCCGGTGCGGCGTTAGGTATTATTACGGCTTTCATCGGATATTTCACGGCAGTCAGGCTGATACAGCCGAAGCTAAAAAACAATTGAAATAATACGTTGTTACAGTATAATATTAAGTGACTATCGGCATGGGAAAGCTCCCTGTTTCAGAGACCTTTCCGCCGCCATTTGAAAGGAGAGAAGTTCCAATGTATGGTTTTGACCAGCTCAAAGATATTTTAAGAGCAACTCCCAGAAAGATCGTTTTTACCGAAGGCACGGATCCCCGTATCCTCGGGGCTGCATCCAGACTTCTGAAGGATAAGCTTTTGACACCCGTCCTCGTAGGAAACGAGGCCGAGGTAAGAGAGGCTGCCAAGGCAGGCACCTACAACCTTACCGGTGCGGAGATAGTAGATCCCGCCACATATCCCAAAATGGAGCAGATGGTGGATGTGCTCTGCGAGCTCAGAAAGAGCAAGGGCATGACGAGAGAGGAAGCTCAGGCTACACTCCTCAAGGCCAACTATTTCGGAACCATGCTCGTTAAGATCGGCGAAGCCGATGCGCTCCTGGGCGGCGCCACATATTCCACGGCAGATACGGTAAGGCCCGCGCTTCAGCTCATCAAGACGAAGCCCGGCAATTCCATCGTATCTTCATGCTTCATCCTTATCAGGGAGAAGAACGTAGGCGAATACGAGATGCTGGCAATGGGCGACTGCGCGATCAACATCAAGCCCAACGAGGACGAGCTTGTGGAGATCTGCGGCGAGACAGCCATCATCGCAAAGACCTTCGGCATAGATCCCAGGATCGCATTCCTCAGCTATTCGACAAAGGGCTCAGGAAAGGGCGAGGACGTTGACAAGGTCAGGAATGCAACGGAGAAGGCCAAGGCCAAATTCCCCGAGCTGCAGATCGAAGGCGAGCTTCAGTTCGACGCGGCCGTAGCTCCCGAGGTAGGACAGCTCCAGGCTCAACGGTTGCAGGCCATGCAAATACGTTCATTTTCCCCGATATCAATGCGGGCAATATCGGCTACAAGATCGCACAGCGTCTTGGCGGATTCGATGCATACGGCCCCATCCTTATGGGCCTTAACGCTCCCATCAACGACCTCTCCAGAGGCTGCAACGCTTCTGAAGTCTATTCGATGGCCATCATTACTGCAGCACTTGCATAATGAACAGGGAATTAAACAAAAAAACGATAATTTGGATAATAACAGCCGTAGTCCTTGTGGCTGCGGCTGTTGCAATGTGGCTCCGTCTTAAAGAATACACGGACGATACTCTGAAGGACATCAGGGTAACGGTGGTCCATTCCGACGGAAGCAGGAAAGAGTTCACCTATACGACCAGGGAGACATATCTCGGGCCGCTTATTTCGGGAGAGGGACTGGCCTCGGGTTATGATGATGCCATCATGGGCACCATGTTCGAGACCGTGGACGGAGAATTTGCCGACATCAGCAAGGATGAATGGTGGGCCATGTACCGGAACGGGAACCTTATCGATACCGTAACGGACAAGACCCCTATAAAGAACGGCGACAATATCGAGATCGTATTTACGGAAGGTTTTTAAAGAGGCAGAAAATGAGTTTATTAAAGAAATGGGACAAGTCCCTTGATCAGATGTCCGGAGATCCCGGCGCGCAGCAGAGATTTTTTGTATCATATTATCAGCAGGAGCAGGCTGTGTACGAGCAGCTTCTGACAGCTCCTGTGGAACCTGTTAAAGGTACTGTTAAGGATCTGGCTGAAAAGTACGGCATGACTCCCGTCATCTTTGCGGGTTTCCTTGACGGCATCAACGACAGCCTTAAGGAGCCTGTTGCGGACACATATGCCTACGAAGAGGATTCCGAAGTAAATATCGACATCGACCTGGAGAAGCTGTACAAGAACATGGTCAAGGCAAAGGCCGACTGGCTTTATAACCTTGAACAGTGGGATGCGCTGATCCCGGAGGAAAGAAGAAAAGAGCTTTACAAAGAGCAGAAGCTTTCCACCACCGTTGTTAAAGGCAAGAAGATCGGAAGGAACGATCCCTGCCCCTGCGGTAGCGGAAAGAAATATAAACACTGCTGCGGTAAAAATGCATGATGCACCGGTTTACGGTGTATTGATCCAACAACATGAAAGAGGGAGAAGAATTATGAAAAAGGTATT
>JAFRYJ010000030.1 GCA_017437705.1 Lachnospiraceae bacterium | reverse complement strand
CTACAACATGCATATCGAGTACGGCATCGGCAACAAGGATGATATCGATCATCTGGGCAACAGAAGGATCAGAGCCGTGGGTGAGCTCCTTCAGAACCAGTACCGTATCGGCCTTTCGAGGCTGGAGCGTGTTGTCAGGGAGCGTATGACGACACAGGACATCGAGTCCATCACTCCCCAGTCCCTTATTAATATCAAGTCCGTAACGGCGGCCGTTAAGGAGTTCTTCGGAAGCTCCCAGCTGTCCCAGTTCATGGACCAGAACAACCCGCTGTCCGAGCTTACACATAAGAGAAGGCTTTCGGCTCTGGGTCCCGGCGGTCTGTCAAGAGACCGTGCAGGCTTCGAGGTGCGTGATGTTCACTACACCCACTACGGCCGCATGTGCCCCATAGAGACCCCCGAAGGTCCCAACATCGGACTTATCAACTCTCTTGCATCATATGCGAGGATAAACCATTACGGTTTCGTTGAGGCGCCCTACAGGCTGGTGGACAAATCCGATCCCGAGAATCCCGTCGTAACTAAGGAAGTCAGATATTTCCCCGCCGACGAGGAAGACAGATATAAGGTGGCGCAGGCCAACGAGCCTCTGGACGAAGAGGGACATTTTATCAACCGAAGCGTTTCCGGACGTTACCGCGACGATACATCATCATTCCCCAAGTCGGAGATCGATATGATGGACGTATCGCCCAAGATGGTATTCTCCGTGGCAACGGCCATGATCCCCTTCCTTCAGAACGATGATGCAAACCGTGCCCTCATGGGCTCGAACATGCAGCGTCAGGCAGTGCCTCTTATGATCACCGAGGCGCCTGTAGTAGGTACCGGTATGGAGCCCAAGGCAGCCGTAGACTCCGGCGTGTGCGTTGTTGCGGAGCATGACGGAACCGTTAAGGAAGCAACAGCTACCCGCATAGTCGTTAAGGTAGACGAGGACGGAACGGAAGACATCTACACGCTTTCCAAGTTCCTCGGATCCAACCAGGGAGCATGCTACAATCAGAGGCCCATCGTTTACAAGGGCGACAAGGTGAAGAAGGGCGACGTCCTGGCAGACGGACCTTCGACATCAAACGGCGAGCTTGCACTGGGCAAGAATCCCCTTATCGGATTTATGACCTGGGAAGGCTACAACTACGAGGATGCGGTCCTCCTCAGCGAGAGACTTGTATCGGAAGACATATATACATCCATCCACATCGCAGAGTACGAGGCGGAGGCAAGGGATACGAAGCTCGGCCCCGAGGAGATCACGAGAGATATCCCCGGCGTCGGCGAGGATGCCCTTAAGAACCTGGATGAGAGAGGCATCATCCGCGTGGGTGCGGAAGTGCGTGCCGGCGATATCCTGGTGGGCAAGGTAACCCCCAAGGGCGAGACAGAGCTCACGCCCGAGGAGAGGCTCCTCCGTGCGATCTTTGGCGAGAAGGCAAGAGAGGTAAGGGATACGTCCCTCAAGGTGCCTCACGGCGAGTACGGCATCATCCTGGACACCAAGGTGTTCGCCAGGGAGAACGGCGACGAGCTGTCACCCGGCGTAAACCAGACAGTCCGCGTTTACATAGCACAGAAGAGAAAGATCTCCGTGGGCGACAAGATGGCGGGCCGTCACGGCAACAAGGGTGTCGTTTCAAGAGTCCTTCCTGTTGAGGATATGCCTTATCTTCCCAACGGCAGACCTCTCGACATCGTGCTCAACCCTCTGGGCGTTCCTTCCCGAATGAATATCGGACAGGTGCTGGAGGTCCATCTGGGACTGGCATCGCAGATGCTGGGCTTCAAGGTAGAGACCCCCGTATTCAACGGCGCCGACGAGAAGGAGATCCTGGATACCCTGGAGATGGCCAACGACTACGTAAACAGCGAATTCGACGAGTTCACCGCCAAGTGGAAGGACAAGATAAGCGAGGAGCTTTACGATTATCTCTCGACTCACCTGGAGCACAGGGAAGAGTGGAAGGGCGTTCCCGTTGACAGGACCGGTAAGGTCATGCTCCGAGACGGACGTACCGGCGAGGAATTCGCGAATCCCGTAACAGTAGGCTTCATGCATTACCTGAAGCTACATCATCTGGTAGACGACAAGATCCACGCCCGTTCGACAGGCCCTTATTCACTGGTTACACAGCAGCCTCTCGGCGGCAAGGCCCAGTTCGGCGGCCAGCGTTTCGGCGAGATGGAGGTATGGGCCCTGGAGGCGTACGGCGCAGCCTATACTCTTCAGGAGATCCTTACCTTCAAGTCGGATGATGTTACCGGACGTATCAAAGCCTACGAAGCCATCATCAAGGGCGAGAGCATCAGCGAGCCCGGCATACCCGAGTCCTTCAAGGTACTCCTTAAGGAGCTCCAGGCACTGGCTCTTGACGTAAGGGTAATGAAGGATGACATGACGGAAGTTGAGATCAGCGAGAGCACAGACTTCTACGATCCCGCCTTCCAGAACTTCATGGAAGACAATGACAGCAGGTACAACAGAGAGGATGAAAGCTTCGAGAGCTACGGATTCTCAGAACACAGCGGAGTTCCTTCGGACTCCGACATGGAGGACGAGGATCTTGAGGTGGCCGAGGGCGAAGAGGAGATCATCGATATCGGCGATATCGACCTTGATCTCGACATGCTCCCCGACATCAACTTCGACGAGCTTAATCTGGACGATGAAGACGATAACTGACAGCAGGTCTGAGACCGGCTATCACATTTGAAAGGAGTACTTCATACATATGCCTGATTACAATACATCCGATACATATCAGCCCATGACATTCGACAAGATCAGGATCGGTCTCGCATCTCCCGAGAAGATCAGGGAATGGTCCCACGGCGAGGTAACGAAGCCCGAGACCATCAACTACAGGACCCTTAAGCCCGAGAGAGACGGACTGTTCTGCGAAAGGATCTTCGGACCCAGCAAGGACTGGGAGTGTCACTGCGGCAAGTATAAAAAGATCAGATACAAGGGCGTAGTCTGCGACCGCTGCGGCGTTGAGATCACAAAATCCAGCGTCCGCCGTGAGAGGATGGGCCATATCGAGCTTGCAGCGCCCGTTTCACATATATGGTATTTCAAGGGCATCCCTTCCAGGATGGGCCTGATGCTGGACGTATCCCCCAGGAACCTTGAGAAGGTGCTTTATTTCGCAGCCTATATCGTTACCGACAAGGGCGATACGGGCCTCGAGGAGAAGCAGGTGCTCTCCGACAAGGAATACCATGAAGCCAGAGACAAATACGGTGATGGTTTCAAGGCCGGCATGGGTGCCGAGTCCATCAAGGAGCTTCTCTGCCGTATAGATCTCGACAAGGATGCCGAGGAGCTCCGTGCGGAGCTTAAGGCTTCCACAGGCCAGAAGAAGGAAAGGATCATCAAGAGGCTGGACGTTATCGAAGCCTTCCGCGCATCGGGCAACAGGCCCGAGTGGATGGTAATGGACGTTATCCCCGTTATCCCTCCCGATATTAGGCCTATGGTGCAGCTGGACGGCGGCAGATTTGCCACATCCGATTTAAACGACCTTTACAGAAGGATCATCAACAGGAACAACCGTCTTAAGAAGCTTATCGACCAGAATTCCCCCGACATCATCGTCAGGAATGAAAAGCGTATGCTTCAGGAGGCTGTTGACGCCCTTATCGACAACGGCAGGAGAGGAAGGCCCGTAACGGGTCCCGGTAACCGTGCCCTCAAGTCCCTTTCAGACATGCTGAAGGGCAAGCAGGGACGTTTCCGTCAGAACCTCCTGGGCAAGCGTGTGGATTATTCCGGACGTTCCGTTATCGTTATCGGTCCCGAGCTCAAGATATATCAGTGCGGTCTCCCCAAGGAGATGGCTATCGAGCTGTTCAAGCCCTTTGTTATGAGGGAGCTGGTGCAGAACGGTTCCGCACACAATATAAAATCAGCCAAGAAGATGGTGGAGAGGCTTCAGCCCGAGGTATGGGACGTTCTGGAGCATGTTATCACGGAGCATCCTGTAATGCTCAACCGTGCTCCCACGCTTCACAGGCTTGGTATCCAGTCCTTCGAGCCCGTGCTCGTTGAAGGACGTGCCATCAAGCTTCATCCTCTGGTATGCTCGGCTTACAACGCCGACTTCGACGGCGACCAGATGGCTGTTCACGTGCCTCTGTTCGTTGAGGCCCAGGCTGAGAGCAGATTCCTTATGCTTTCACCCAACAACCTTCTTAAGCCTTCGGATGGCGCTCCCGTTGCAGTGCCCACCCAGGACATGGTACTCGGTATCTACTGGCTCACACTGAAGAAGGAAGGCGAGAAGGGCGAAGGCAAGGCATTCAAGGATATCAACGAAGCCATCATGGCTTATGAGAACGGCATCATCACCCTCCAGGCAGGCATAAAGGTAAGGCGTTCAAAGAAGGAAAAGGACGGCTCCGTTTCCTCGAGGATCGTGGATACCACACTGGGAAGGCTTCTCTTCAACGAGATCATTCCCCAGGATCTGGGCTTTGTGGACAGATCGGTTCCCGGCAATGAGCTCCTTCCCGAGATCGACTTCCTTGTGAAGAAGGGCAGCATCAAGGAGATCATCGACAGATGCATCCATCTCCACGGCGCCACCCTTGCTTCGGAGATGCTGGATAATATCAAGGCTATCGGTTACAAGTATTCCACCATCGGAGCTATCACCGTATCGGTATCCGACATGGTAGTTCCCGACGACAAGGAAGACTTCCTTCAGGAGGCCGAGGAGACCATCGACAAGGTAACGGTCAAGTTCCGCCGTGGTATGTCCACCGACGAAGAGCGTTACAAAGCCGTTATCAAGGCATGGCAGGTGGCCGACGACAAGATCACCAGATCCCTTCTGGGCAATCTGGACAAATACAACAACATCTTCATGATGGCCGACTCCGGAGCCCGTGGTTCCGACAAGCAGATCAAGCAGCTGGCCGGCATGCGAGGCCTTATGGCCGATACGCAGGGCCGTACCATCGAGCTGCCCATAAAGTCCAACTTCCGTGAAGGCCTTGATGTTCTGGAGTATTTCATATCCGCCCACGGAGCACGTAAGGGACTTTCCGACACGGCTCTCCGTACAGCTGACTCGGGTTACCTGACGAGACGTCTCGTCGACGTTTCACAGGACCTCCTAATAAGGGAGACCGACTGCAGCGAGGACAGGGACGAGATCCCCGGAATGTATGTAGAGACATTTACGGAGAAGCCCAAGTTCTCAGATCCCGAAGGCAAGGAGCCCGAGAAGATCGAGACCCTCCGCGAGAGGATAATGGGCAGATTTGCGGCCGAGGATGTTGCGGATCCCGAAACCGGAGAGATCCTCTGCGAGAAGAACTCCATGATCACTCCCGAGAAGGCAGACCTTATCGTGGCAAGGGGCATCAAGGGACTTAAGATTCGTACAGTCCTTACATGCCGCTCGCACATCGGTATCTGCTCCAAGTGCTACGGCGCCAACATGGCCACCGGCCAGACCGTACAGGTGGGCGAGGCTGTCGGCATCATCGCTGCACAGTCCATCGGCGAGCCCGGTACACAGCTTACGATGCGTACCTTCCATACCGGCGGTGTTGCCGGCGACGATATCACACAGGGTCTTCCCCGAGTTGAGGAGCTTTTCGAGGCAAGAAAGCCCAAGGGTGTTGCCATCATCTCCGATATCGCGGGCAAGGTAGAGCTCCGCGACAACAAGAAGAAGCGTGAGGTAGCGGTCATCAACGACGAGACCGGTGATG
>JAFRYJ010000029.1 GCA_017437705.1 Lachnospiraceae bacterium | reverse complement strand
CCGGTATATGAGCGCGACCGCGACCCGGAGCCGAAGGCGAAGGGTTGGGAGCATTTGCGCGGGGAGCGTATATTGAAAAGGATACTTCCGGTATATGAGCGCGACCGCGACCCGGAGCCGAAGGCGAAGGGTTGGGAGCATTTGCGCGGGGAGCGTATATTGAAAAGGATACTTCCGGTATATGAGCGCGACCGCGACCCAGAGCCGAAGGCGAAGGGTTGGCAATTAAAACGAAACACAAAATACTAATGCTTATGGTCTTTTGGTATTATAATATCGTTAAGCACTAAATATCTGCGAAGCGCAGCGCGTTTATCAATCAAAGAGGAACACCCATGAAGATCATAAAACTTAAAAGAACCATTATTGCTTTGATCACAGCGGCACTCTGCATCATCCTTTCCGGCTGCGGAAGAGAAAAAGCGGCGCCGGAGACAGAAGCGCCGGAGACAGATGCGCCCGAGGCACGGACCGACCGGACCGATGAGGATCAGGAGTTATACAACGCAGGCGTATATACGCCCATCGAGATCCTCGGATACTCCCGGTATACCGGTCCGAATGCCGACAGGTTCCTTAAGGAAGGGGACAAGATCGCCGTCATCTCACCGTCGGCGCTTCCGTCCAGGGAACAGGCGGATGCGGTAATTAAAGGCCTTGAGGAATGGGGTTATGTCCCGGTGGAAGGGAAATATGTATGCACAGAAGGCCGCACCCTTGAAAACTGCCGGGAGGACCTGGTCTGGGCCCTTACGGATCCGGAGATAAAAGGAATATTCTGCGTCCGCGGCGGATGGGCCGCATCGGAAGTTATGGACACCATGGACTTAGATCTTATAAAAGAGGCAAAAAAGCCCATCATCGGCTACAGCGACATATCTGCGTATCACGCGGGATGGACGACAGCAGGGCTTACGTCCGTACACGCATCGATGAGCGCGGCATTCACGGATCTTCCAGAAGAATGCGCCGATGCAGAGGAACACATACTTAAAGGCGAGATACCGTCGTACAGATGTAAAGGGAGCAGATACGACAACCCGGGTACAGCAAAAGGAGTGCTGGTCGGGGGCAATCTGACCGTCATGCTTACCGTTGTGAACACGTCTTACGACAGTACGGTTTTGGATGAACCGTACATACTTCTTCTGGAGGATGTGGACTCCAGCTACCTGAATACACATTGCTGTTTAACGGTCCTCAAGAACAGCGGCGTTTTAGACCGCGCATCCGGTATCATTCTCGGGGAATGGAACGAGTTCAGACCGGAGACGAACGACTATGACGGCGGATCCAGAGGCGGGAGATTCTCCTCCGTTTACGACATGATCTACCGTCAGTTTCTGAAGGATCTGGACGTTCCGATCGCATACGGATTCCCGGCAGGACACGGGGAATACAATTATCCCCTGCTGATGGGGGCAGAAGTCCGGCTTGATGTAGGAGATGACGGGTTCACCCTTGAATGGATGGATACGGAAACAGATCAGTAGACAACGCAGGATAGTGAACCTGTGCCCCGGGGAGCAGGAAGGGGAAACAACAGCGCCCGACGGAATCGGCAAGGGCACAGGGGCGGGGCTGACGTAAAGGATCCTGCGGCCGGGGCCGAAGCGGCCGCAACACTGTATGCACAGCAGAAGAAGAAATAACATGTCGAAGACCACGGCAAAAGGCCGCCGCACTCAATAGTGCGGCGGCCTTTAGTATGTTATTTTATACAACAGACAAATACTGCATCATTCTCCGAATATAGACAGGGGGATCATTGCAGTTACGATCCATACGCCGCTGTCAACGATCTCTGTGATCTTCAGATCGGCGGCAAGGCTGCAGAGCAGGTAAGCATCATAGGGCTCGAGATCTGTTTTCTCGAGAACGAAATCCACCATCCTGGACATGGCGTCCTTTGCGGCTGCCATCAGATCGGGGCCGAAGCCTGTGGTTCCCTGCCATCCGCAGATATCGATCTTCGGAAGAAGGGGTGAAGGGGTAAAGAAGCTTACCGACTGGCCTGCTTTTCCCTTGATGAGCGTGAATTTGAGCTCCGCGGTAACGGGGCACTCGAGAGCCGTAACGCATATCTCGCCGTCGCCCTGTACTGCATGGCCGTCGCCGCAGCTGAACAGCGCGCCTGCCACTTCAACGGGGAAGAAAACGGTGGCGCCCTTTCTCAGATGACGCAGATCCATGTTTCCGCCGAAGGCTCCGGGAGGCATAACGCTCTGGCCCTCTGCGCCTGCAGGGCAAACGCCCATGGTGCCCAGGAAGGGATCGAAAGGAACTTTTATGTCTCCGGGGAAAGGAACGTATTCGCCGTTGGAGATATCGAAGGTCCTCAGATATCCGTCAGGGAAACGCTCGGGCAAAAGTCCCATTCCGGGAAGCGTGCACATCCAGCCCCAGTTCTTCGGCGTGATGTTGAGGATCTCAACGGCCAGCGTATCGCCGGGCTCTGCGCCCTCGATATAAACGGGACCGGTAAGCGGATAAAACAGGTCGTAATCCAGCTTTGCAACATCCTCAGTCGTCGAATCGATGGTGAGGGAATCGCTTGTTACTTCAGCGGTCTCGAAGGTAACGGTGTCCCCGCTCTTAATTGTGAGTACGGGTTTGTGATCCACATTCCAGAGGTAATGTGTCTGTGTATTCTCTAAACGATATTCGGCCATTTACTAAGTCCTCCTTTTTTGTTGTTAAAGCGCCGTGATATGTAACTATAGGATAATTGTATATTAAATAGCATGTCAACAACAAAAATGCATTCTGTATAGAACGAGGGAAAATATGCACAATAATGTATATTTTATAACCATTATGGCCGAGTGATGCTTTTTGCTGCATAACAAATGCATAAACTCCGGCCCTGCATACCGTAAGGGCGCATGATACATCATTACAGGTGGCAAAGAGACCGGGATTGTTTTACAATAAGATGCGTAAGATAAAACAAATTACTGCCATGTCTGTGGGATAATTCTTGCCAGATAAAACAAGAGATCCAATAAAAGATAAACGGAGGAGCATTATGGCAAATTATATCGAGTGTCCGAACTGCAAACAGAAGGTGCCGGCAGGAGACAGCTTCTGCAACTACTGCGGCGTTAAGCTTCCGGAAGGACCGGTCATGTCAGACGATCCCGCGCCTTCAGAAGGGGTCATCAAAAGGTGCCGGAACGGCCATGAGTTTAACGATCCCGAACTGGATTTCTGCCCCATCTGCGGATTTCCGCTGGAAACGGTGGG
>JAFRYJ010000028.1 GCA_017437705.1 Lachnospiraceae bacterium | reverse complement strand
TTCGTAACGTCCGTACCAGTTATGCCCATGCCCACGCCTATGTCGGCCGTCTTTATGGACGGTGCATCATTGACGCCGTCACCCGTCATAGCCGTGACATGGCCCGTATCCTGCCATGCCTTTACGATCCTTGTCTTATGCTCGGGCTGTACCCTGGCGTACACGGATATGTCCCTGAAGGCCTCCATGAACTCCTCGTCACTCATGCGGTCCAGCTCGCTGCCCATGATGGCCCTGTCGCCCTCACGCAGGATGCCAAGCTCCCGCCCTATGGCAGATGCGGTATCCACATGGTCGCCCGTTATCATGATGGGCCTGATGCCGGCGCTCTCGCACTCCTTAATGGCCGGCTTCACCTCTGGCCTTATGGGGTCTATCATGCCGGTGAGGCCCATGAAGCACATGTCCTTTTCCAGATATGATGCATCAAAGCTCTCCGGCATCGTCATGTAATCTTTGAATGCGCATGCCAGGACTCGCAATGCTTTATCGGCCATGCTCTTATTGACGGCCATGATCTCCTGTCTCTTCTCATCCGTAAGAGCATGCTCGGTGCCGTTTTCGTAATACTTGGAGCATCTCTCCAGCACCGTATCCGGCCCGCCCTTTGTTATCTGCCTGTAGCGGTCGCCTCTGTCCACCACTACGGTCATCCTCTTTCTTTCTGAATCGAAGGGGGCCTCGCCTACCCTCTTATACTCCTTTTTCAGATCGTAGCGGGGCATTCCCTGTTCGAATGCCCATGATACCAGCGCTGCCTCAGTAGGCTCTCCGACAACGTTTCCGTTTGTATCCACCTCCGCATCACAGCAGAGGGTCATGTATTTCGCAAGCTTGTCCTCCGCACCGTAGCTGTCGGTGACGGTCATCCTGTTCTGGGTCAGCGTGCCCGTCTTGTCGGAGCATATGATCTGGGCGCAGCCCAGAGTCTCCACTGCCGTAAGCTTCCTGATTATCGCATTGCGCTTCGACATGTTCGTAACGCCGATGGAAAGGACCACCGTGACCACGGCCACCAGTCCCTCGGGGATCGCAGCCACCGCCAGGGATACCGCGATCATGAAGGAATTCATTACCGAAGGCAGATCGAATTTTCCGTTCCTTATAAGCTGAGCCGCGAAGATGACGACGCAGATGGCCAGAACCACCACCGTAAGTATTTTCGACAGCTGGGCCAGCTTCTTCTGCAGGGGAGTCTTGCCTTCCTTTGCCTCGGAAAGAGCCGCGGCTATCTTGCCCATCTCGGTATTCATGCCGGTGCCCGTTACTACTGCGGTACCGCGGCCGTATACGATAGTGCTTCCCATGTAGACCATGTTTTTGCGGTCGCCCAGGGGCATATCGTCCTGACCGTCTTTCAGCATTATGATGTCGATGAACTTCTCCACCGGCACCGATTCTCCCGTAAGGGCCGACTCCTCCGCCTTCAGGCTGGCGCATTCAATGAGCCTGCAGTCTGCGGGCACCGCATCACCGGCCTCCAGGAGCACTATGTCTCCCGGCACCAGCTCTTCGGAATCCACCACCTTAACGGCTCCGTTCCGGAGCACCCGGGACTTTGCCGCCGACATCTTCTGCAGGGCTTCGATGGACTTTTCGGCCTTGCTGTCCTGATAAACGCCCAGGATCGAGTTTATGACCACCACCGCAAGAATGATTATGACATCGGCCATGGACTCATTTTCCACCACCGCTATGACGGCGCTGACGGCCGCTGCCGCCAGAAGGACGATGATCATCGGATCCGCCATCTGGCTGAAAAACCTGACAAGGAGCGAGGGCCCCTTCGGTTTTTCCAGGGCGTTCCGGCCGTATTTCTGCATCGCGGCCTGAGCCTCTTCCTCCGTAAGGCCGCCGGGCCTAGTGCGGTATTCATCCATGACCGCTTCTTTTTCCTGTAAATAGATCTTCATTCCCTACCTGCCTGTCCGCATCCTGAGCACGTCTCCGGCGGATGCTTCTTCTGACGTTTTAATATAAAACTCCTGCTTCGGATGGGGGCATGATACCATCGCGGCGCCGTCCTCATCCCTCATATCCGTTACCCTGCAGGTCCTGAAAGCCCTGCCGGGGCTTAATATCTCTATCTCATCACCCACGGAGAATTTGTTCTTCTGATGCAGCCTGATGTATCCGTCCTTTACGGATTCCGCCGTACCCAGATAGGTGTATTCCTTTTCGTAGGTGCTGCTCTCGTATATCTGGGCGCTCTCCGAAGGCTTTCCGTAGAAGAATCCCGTGGAATAAAGCCTGTGGGTGCATTTGTCCAGTTCCTGTTTCAGATAATCTATATCGTTCCGGTAGATCTCCGGGTCTTCAAGCCATTCGTCGATGGCCCTTCTGTAAGCCCCCGCCACAGTTGCCGCGTAAAGCTCGGACTTCATCCTGCCTTCTACCTTGAAGCTGTCGATGCCGGACGCCATAAGGTCGTCCATATGCTCTATCATCGAAAGATCCCTCGAATTAAGAATGAAAGTTCCCCTTTCATTCTCCTCCACCGGCATGTACTGCCCGGGCCTTGTCTCCTCCATAAGGGAGTATTTCCAGCGGCAGGGATGGGTGCATTCGCCTCTGTTGGCATCGCGCCCCGCAAGAAAGCTGCTCAGCAGACATCTGCCCGAATAGGATATGCACATGGATCCGTGGACGAAGGCCTCTATCTCCATGTCATCGGGGATATTGTTCCT
>JAFRYJ010000027.1 GCA_017437705.1 Lachnospiraceae bacterium | reverse complement strand
TTTTTAATCAGCTGCTCTTTCTTCCGCCCTTTTCCAGATTGGAAAAAGCGGTGGCCAGCATCAGCTTTATCCTGTTGACCTGGTTGACCTCAGAGGCGCCCGGATCGTAGTCGATGGCCACTATATTCGATTCGGGATACCTGCGGCGGAGCTCTTTGATAACGCCCTTTCCGACGATGTGGTTGGGCAGACATCCGAAGGGCTGCGTGCATACGATGTTGGGAGCCCCTTCTTTAATGAGCTCAAGCATCTCACCTGTCAGGAACCATCCCTCGCCGGTCTGGTTTCCGATGGACAGGATCTCGGATGCATACTCCGCAAGCTCTGAAATATCGGCCTGCTCCGTAAAGTGACGGCTCTTCTTAAGCTCCTTCCTTGCGGGATTCCTGAAGAACTCTATAAGCGCTATGGCGGCGTTGGATATAAGCGTCGTCTTTTTCTTTTTGCCCAGCTCCTGCTCCTTGAATTTTGCATTGTATGCGGAATACAGGAAGAAGTCGATGAGGTCGGGCATAACTGCCTCCGCGCCCTCCTTTTCCAGCAGATCCACGATGTAGTTGTTGGCGGAAGGAGAGAACTTGACCATGATCTCGCCTACCACGCCGACCCTGGGCTTCCTCATATCCTCGTGGATGGGAAGCCTGTCGAAGCTCCTTATGATATCGCGGCAATTCTGTTTGAAGGTCCTCTTATTCCTGCCGATGATGGAATCGATGCAGATCTGCTGCCATTTCTTATGCAGCCTGTTTGCGGAGCCCTTTTTGATCTCGTAAGGCCTCATGCGGTACAGAACGCGCATGAATACGTCGCCGTATACCAGGGCCTGGGCCACATCCTTCATGAGATCCGGCTTGTATTTAAGGCCGGGATGCTTCTCGATTCCCTGAGCGCTGATGGCTATGACAGGTATCTGCTCCATGCCCGCGTTCCTGAGAGCACGCCTTATGAAGCCTACGTAGTTGGTGGCCCTGCAGCCGCCGCCTGTCTGCGTCATCATGATGGTGACCTTGTTAAGGTCGTATTTGCCCGAAAGCAGGGCGCTCATTACCTGTCCCACCACGCAGATGGAAGGGTAGCAGGCGTCATTATTGACGTATTTAAGACCTACGTTGATGGTCTCTTTGCTGGAATCCGGCAGCAGCGCTGCTTTAAGCCCGTGCTTCCTGAGTGCGGGCACCAGGATCTCAAAGTGTATGGGGGACATATTGGGCGCCAGGATCGTGTAATCCTTCGCCATCTCCTCCGTGAACATGACCCTTTCTATGCTGCTGGGTGCGATCTCGCATTTCACCTGCTCCTTATCCCTCATCTTCATTGCTGCGATAAGGGAACGTATGCGGATCCTGGCTGCGCCGAGATTTGATACCTCGTCGATCTTAAGGCAGGTATAGAGCCTTCCCGAGCCGTTCATGATGTCGCGGACCTCGTCTGTAGTAACGGCGTCGAGGCCGCAGCCGAAGGAATTCAGCTGAATGATCTCCAGGTCCGGGCGGGTCTTTACGAACTGGGCCGCCCTGTAGAGCCTTGAGTGATACATCCACTGGTCGGACACTATGATAGGCCTCTCCAGCTGTGCCAGATGTGACACACTGTCCTCGGTCAGAACGGCAAGGCCGTAGGATGTGATAAGCTCGGGTATGCCGTGGTTGATCTCACCGTCCACATGGTAGGGACGGCCGGCGAGCACGATGCCCTTCATGCCGTGCTCTTCTATATATTTCAAGGTCTGCAGGCCCTTTTTCTCCATATCCCTGTGAGCACGGGCCAGCTCCTTCCATGCTTTGACGGAGGCATCCTTTACCTCCTGGTAGCACATGGTAAATTTGTCGTTGAGCACCTTATGGAGTCGTCTTGTGAGCACGACGGGATCGTCGAAGGTGAGGAAGGGATTCATGAAGCAGATGTTCCTTTCCCTCAGCTCCTCTACATTGTTCTTTATATTCTCCGAATAGGACGTGACGATGGGGCAGTTGTAGTGATTGTATGCATCCGGCGTCTCGTTTCTCTCGTAGGGAATGGCAGGGTAGAATATGAAATCTATGCCCTGGTCCAGAAGCCACATGATGTGCCCGTGGGCAAGCTTTGCGGGGTAGCATACCGATTCCGAGGGAATTGATTCTATGCCCATCCTGTATACCTCGGGGCTGGAGGGCGGCGAAAGGACTACCCTGAAGCCCAGCTCTGTAAACAGGGTGAACCAGTAGGGATAATTCTCGTACATGTTGAGCACCCTGGGTATGCCGACAGTGCCCCTGTAGGCCTTGCCGGTTTCGAGAGGCATATAGTCCAGATACCTGTGGAGCTTGTATTCGAAAAGGTTGGGTATATCCTTGTTCTTCTTTTCCCTGCCCAGGCCCACCTCGCACCTGTTGCCGGATATGAAGCGGCGCCCGCCGCCGAAATTGTTTATGGTAAGGTGGCAGCTGTTCGTACAGCCTCTGCACCTTGTCATGCTGGTCTTATACTGGAGCTCGGTTATCTCCTGAAGGGAGAGCATGGAGCTCTTTTCGCCCGTATAACGGTCCTTTGCGATAAGAGCAGCACCGAAAGCGCCCATGATGCCGGCGATATCGGGGCGGATAGCCCTGCAGCCGCTGATCTTCTCGAAGGACCTTAAAACGGCGTCGTTATAGAAGGTGCCGCCCTGGACGACTATATTTTCTCCCAGCTGTGAAGGATCCGTAAGCTTGATGACCTTGTAGATCGCATTCTTGATGACCGAATACGCAAGACCGGCGGAGATGTCGCCCACCTCGGCGCCTTCCTTCTGGGCCTGCTTTACATTTGAATTCATGAAGACCGTACACCTGGAGCCCAGGTCCACGGGATGCTTTGCAAACACGGCGATCTTCGCGAAATCCTTAATCTCGTAGCTGAGGGAATTAGCGAAGTTCTCGATAAAGGAACCGCATCCCGATGAGCATGCCTCGTTAAGGAGCACGTTGTCCACGGTGTTGTTCTTTATCTGGATGCATTTCATGTCCTGGCCGCCGATGTCGAGGATACAGTCCACGTCGGGATCGAAGTATGCAGCGGCATAGTAGTGGGAGATGGTCTCAACCTCGCCTTCATCCAGCATGAAAGCGGATTTAAGTAAGGCTTCGCCGTATCCCGTTGAGCAGGATGATGCTATCTCGCAGCCTTCGGGAAGCTTCTCCTTAAGGTCTGCGATCGCCCTGATGGCCGTATTGACTGGGCTGCCGTTATTGTTGGAGTAGAAGGACCACAGAAGGGATCCGTCGTCGCCGATAAGGGCCAGCTTCGTCGTGGTGCTGCCGGCGTCGATGCCCAGGAAGCACTTCCCGCTGTACGAGCTGAGGTCGCCCTTCCTTACGGTGGCCAGATCGTGGCGCTTTTTGAACTCCTCGTATTCCTCCTCGTCCCTGAAAAGGGGCTCCATCCTGGGGGATTCCGTCTGGATCTTGATATCACCTTCCAGCTTTTTCGTAAGAGCAGATAAAGTGGTCTCGCCCTCGCCCTTTGAATTCATTGCCGCGCCGATGGCCGCGAACAGGTGTGAATTCTCCGGGGCGATGATGGCATCACCCTTAAGATCCAGCGTCCTTATGAAGCAGTTTCTCAGCTCGGAAAGGAAGTGGAGAGGGCCGCCCAGAAATGCGACGTTGCCCCTGATGGGCTTGCCGCAGGCCAGACCGCTGATGGTCTGGTTTACAACAGCCATGAATATCGATGCGGAAAGATCTTCCCTTGTGGCGCCCTCGTTGATAAGGGGCTGGATATCCGTTTTGGCAAAAACGCCGCAGCGGGCAGCGATGGGATAGATCGAACCGTAGTTTTTCGCATACTCGTTGAGACCCGATGCATCGGTCTGGAGAAGAGCCGCCATCTGGTCTATGAAGGAGCCCGTACCGCCGGCGCATATGCCGTTCATACGCTGCTCGATATTGCCGCCGGTAAAATAGATTATCTTCGCGTCCTCGCCGCCCAGCTCGATGGCCACATCGGTGTGGGGGGCGTGCTTTTTAAGCGATGTGGAAACGGATATTACCTCCTGCACGAAGGGCACGTCGATGGCCTTCGAGATGGAGATGCCGCCGGAGCCGGTGATCATCGGACGGATGATGCAGTCGCCGGTATTTTCCAGCGCTTCCTTCACCAGCGAACAGAGCGTTTCCCTGATATTTGCAAAGTGTCTTTTATACTCGCTGAATACCGGGCGGTCGTCATCGTCGATGACCGCCACCTTGACGGTGGTGGAACCTATATCGATACCCAGCCTGAAAGTCTTGAGACTGTCCATTTTGATCTTCTTTCTATCTAAAGTCCTTATATTGACAAAAAATTTACAATCATTAGAGATTATATCCAAACAGGGCTGAAAAATCAATGCGGAGACCATGAACTTATTGTGAAACAAAGGGGCCGCCGGTTTGACAATGGAGGTGTGTTTTTATTATAATAGCTATGTATGTTTTCATGCGGTATCTATGCGCTGAAGCAGTAAAAAGGAGATGTATGCGCAAGCTTTTTGCAAAGATAGAAAAGAAATGTTCGAGATTCGCCATAAAGCATCTCATGAACTATATAATCGCCATATACGTGATAGGGCTTTTCATCAGCTGGATGTATCCGGAGGTCTATACCAAATACCTTTCGCTTGATGCGGCCATGATATTAAGGGGCGAGGTCTGGAGG
>JAFRYJ010000026.1 GCA_017437705.1 Lachnospiraceae bacterium | reverse complement strand
TTCGGATCCATGGAGAGATTCATCGGAATCCTCATCGAGAACTTCAAGGCTGCGTTCCCCTTCTGGATGTCACCTGAGCAGGTGGGTATAGTGCCCATTAAACCCGAGCATAATGAATATGCGGAGGACCTCAGGAAGGCTCTCAAGGCGGCGGGCGTCAGAGTGAATGCCGATCTTTCCGAGAAGAACATGAACGAGAAGATCAAGGGCTACAGAAAGATGAAATTCCCTTACATTCTCGTTGTAGGCGACAAGGAGATGGCAGAGCATACCGTATCTCTGAACATCAGAGGCGTTAAGACACAGCTGCATGATGTTCCCGTGGACGAATTCATCGAAATGTGCAGGTTCATGAATGAGGAGAAGCCTCTTGAGCTTCTGGAAGGACCTGCTGAGAAATAAGGGAAAAAGACTTAATTAAGAATACTCATTTGGGGCACGTCGTATCGTGCCCCTTTGTGTTTTTTAACGGATGCGGATCGATGCTTTTTAGCTATTAATCCTTTAATAATTCTTAATAATAAAGTATAATATTTTTTCAAGGCTTTTTATTCACTATGCAGTATTCAGGGGGGATCAGCCATGAAGAAAACGGATTTCAAATACATCTCTAAGGACAAGGCGACGCTCATACACGCGATCCGCTGGGAACCGGAGACAGAGGTCAGGGCAGTGCTCCAGATCTGCCACGGCATGGCGGAATACATCGACAGATACGATGATCTGGCATCATTTTTGGCGGAGAACGGCATAGCTGTCGTCGGAAATGACCATCTCGGTCACGGCGCATCCGTTAAGACGGATGAAGACCTGGGCTTCTTCCCTGAGAAGAGCGGAAACGAATATATAATAGGCGACATCCACACGCTTTATGCGATAACGAAAAAGAGATATCCGGATGTGCCCTATTTCATACTGGGCCATTCCATGGGTTCCTTCCTGGTAAGGCAGTATATAACGCTTTACGGAAAAGACCTCAGCGGCGCTTTGATTTTGGATACCGGGTATCAAAGCGGCTTTACCCTTAAAATGGCAAAGAGAACGGCGCTTAAGAACATGCTGAAAAACGGCGGCCATTCCTACAGCGATCTTATCGAAAAGGCATCCTTTAAGGGCTTCAACAAGGCTTTTGAGCCCGCCAGAACGCAGTTTGACTGGCTGAACAGAGATGAGGCTGCCGTGGATAAATATATTGCCGATCCCCGGACCGGTTTCAGTTTTACGGTCAGCGCATATTATCATATGTTCAGGGGTATGGCCTACGCCGACGACAAGGCGAACATGGCCCGCATCCCGAAAGATCTGCCGCTCTTTATCGCGTCCGGCACCATGGACCCCGTGGGAAATATGGGCAAGGGTGTAAAAAAGGTTTTTGACAGGTTCGTAAAGCTCGGCATGAAGGAAGTTGAGATGAAACTCTATCCCGATGCCCGTCACGAGATATTCAACGAGCTTAATCGTGCAGAGGTCTATGCAGATCTGCTTGGATTTATCGTAAAGCACAGCTGAGAGGGACTGATATTGGAAAATTATATCGAATTTCAGAACGCATCAAAAATCTATAAGACCGGCGAGGTGGAGGTAAGAGCCCTGGACGGCGTGTCCTTCACCCTTAAAGAGGGCGAGCTCTGCGTTATCGTGGGCGAGTCCGGAGCGGGAAAGACCACGCTTCTCAACATACTGGGCGGTATGGATGATGTCACCTCCGGGAAGATCTTCCTTGACGGCCGCGAGGTCTCAAGCTTCACGAGAAGGCAGATGGAGGACTACAGGCGATACGACATAGGCTTTGTATTCCAGTTTTACAACCTGATCCCGAACCTGACGGCCCGGGAGAACGTTGAGATCGCGTCACAGCTTAAGTCCGATTCCATACCCGCCGACGAGGTGCTGGAGGCCGTGGGACTGAAAGACAGGATGGACAACTTCCCCGCACAGCTCTCCGGCGGCGAGCAGCAGAGGGTATCCATAGCGAGGGCGCTGGCGAAGAAGCCTAAGCTTTTGCTCTGCGACGAGCCTACGGGAGCCCTGGACCACGATACGGGAAGGGCGGTCCTGAAGCTGCTGCAGGAGACATGCAAAAAGAACAATAAGACGGTCATCATCATCACGCACAACAGCGCGCTGACGGCAATGGCCGACAGGATAATC
>JAFRYJ010000025.1 GCA_017437705.1 Lachnospiraceae bacterium | reverse complement strand
GGTATAATCCGATATGACTCCGCGCCTTAAGGGGTGGATGGCGGCCACGTTGCCGGGGGACCTGCCCATCATCAGCTTCGCCTCTTCACCGATCGCCTTTATCTCGTTCGTGTCCTTGTCGTACGCCACAACGGAGGGCTCGCTTAAAACTACGCCCTTACCCTTTATGTAAACAAGTACGTTGGCAGTACCAAGGTCTATACCTATGTCTGATCCGAACATGGTGTCTCCTCTTTTGTCCGGCGCAAATGCCGGTATGGTTAATTGAATTTGAACAGCTTCTGGCTTATCTTATAGCCTACCCTGATGGCGAAGTTCCCGACAGGCCCGCGGAGGACGGCCGATCGTCCCTTGGCTTTCTTCTTCATGGCCTTGTACATGTCGGGATCCGTCTCCTTGAACCATTTGAAAAAGGCATCTCTCTTTTCGATGTTCTCCTTTTTCTTCGAGATCGTAAGGAGCGCCGAGGTAACCAGGCTTATCATGGAAAGATAGGACAGCATGTAATCCGCGCATTTCTTGTCTTCCACGTCTTTGGGAAGACTGTAGGCCTCCACCATGAGCCTGTTCACAAGGATCTGCTGGTCGATGCGGCCTATCATTATCTTCTCGTTTACACTCTGGTCCTCCCTGCCGATTAGGTATCTGTACAGGTCGACGTTCAGGTAATAGAACTTCTTGACGAAGGGCAGGGGAACATAGGCGTAAAGATTGTCTACATAGAAGGTGTGCTCCGGGAGCACCAGGCCCGATTCGCGGAGCACGTCAGTCCTGTAGCAGATGGAGTGCATAAGCAGGTTCTGGCTCTGTCCGAATCTTCCGGTCCTGTCCCAGGATATGATCTCATCCTGGGGTATGCAGTTCGTATAGCTGATCGTGTGGCTGGTGGGAACATCATCAAGAGCATGCTCGTAAACATAATTGGTGATGATCATGTCCACATCTGCCTCTTCCCTTTTGAAGCGCCGGAGCAGCGTCATAAGCTTTGAAAGGCTCTCGGCATCCAGCCAGTCGTCGGAATCCACCACCTTGAAGTACCTGCCTCTTGCGTTCTGTATGCCGGTATTGACAGCACCGCCGTGGCCCTTGTTCTCCTGATGTATGGCGCGTACGTTGCCGCTGAACCTGAATGCGTACTGATCCGCAATATCGGCTGTACCGTCCTTGGAGCCGTCGTTTACGATGAGGATCTCCGCCTCCGTGCCTGCCGGCAGGATGGAATCCAGGCATTTCTTCATATACTTTTCTGAATTGTAGCAGGGCACCGCAAATGTTATGAGGATCTCCTTCTCCGCCCTTTCGATCTTTTCAAGCTCTCCGTTTTTGTCCATGACCACCTTTATCACCTCTCCGTTGCTCTGGATACCGTTGACCCAGATATCTGCCACCGGGGCTTTCCTAAGATGTCTAAGCATGCACATGTTGACGGCTCCGTGGGCTACAATAAGTATCTTTGCATCCTCCGGATGGTTTTTTGAAAGATCCGATAGGAATGACCCGACTCTTTTATCCACATCATCGAAGGATTCGCCCCCCTCCGGAGCGATATATTTCTCCGGAGCGATGATGTACGTACCCTGTTCACTGTTTACTGAAGGATCCATTATCTGAGTGAGCATCTGGCCCTCGAAAATGCCGTAGCTCATCTCAACGATCCTTTTATCCTTTATAATGTCGTATCCTCGGCCCTCCAGCGCGATGACAGCCGTATTGTAGGCTCTTTTGATGGGACTGGCGTAAACGGCATCAAACTGAATATCCTTTATACTCTCTCCCAGCCTGACGGCGTCCTCTCTGCCGGTATCGTTAAGGTCGGTGTCCGTGGAGCCCTGGGTCCTGCCCTCGGCGTTCCAGTCCGTCTGACCGTGTCTTGCAATATAAAGCTCCATATCCTGTCCTTACTTCTTCCTGAATTTTGTTCTGTTAAGGTACTCTTTGATGACCTTTTCGTATCCCAGATCGCCGGGCTCGTAAAACCTCTTGTCCTTAAGCTCGTCCGGCAGATACTGCTGTTCCGTGTAGTG
The DNA here is from genome assembly GCA_017437705.1 of Lachnospiraceae bacterium. The sequence goes on along the minus strand of JAFRYJ010000025.1, from coordinate 1,318 downwards.
CCCCTCGTAATTATGAGGGTATTTATAACCGATGCCCCGCCCCAGCTCTTCGTGGCCGCTGTAATGGGCATCGCGCAGGTATGCGGGTATATCCTTTGCACCGTACTCCGCAACAGCGTTCATGGAGGCATCCCTGGCGTTCACCGCCGCGTTGCTCTTCGGAGCGGACGCCACATAGGCCGCAGCCTGGCTGAGTATTATCCCCGCCTCCGGCATTCCGATGCGTTCCACGGCGCCGCAGGCGCTCTCAGCCACCACCAGGGCCATGGGATCTGCATTTCCCACGTCCTCGGAGGCGCATATCATGATCCTTCTTGCGATAAACTTAATATCTTCCCCCGCATATAGCATGCGCGCGAGATAATAAACAGCCGCGTCGGGGTCCGAGCCTCTCATGCTCTTGATGAATGCCGAAATGGTATCGTAATGGTTGTCCCCGTCCCTGTCGTAGCCGATGATCCTTCTCTGGATGCAGTCCGAAGCCACGTCCAGGTCGATATGTATGATGCCGTCCTCCCCGGGATCTGTGGTGGTCGCCGCCAGCTCGATGGCGTTTAGAGCCTTTCTGGCATCACCCCCGGACATCTCGGCTATGAAATCAAGGGCATCGTCCTCGGCCTTCAGCCTGATGCTTCCCAGGCCTCTTTCCTTATCCGTAAGGGCCCTTACAAGAAGGGTCTTTATGTCTTCCCGCGACAGCGCCTTAAGCTCGAATATGGACGACCTGGATATGAGCGCGCGGTTTACTTCGAAATACGGGTTCTCCGTGGTCGCCCCGATGAGGATGATGGTCCCGTCCTCCACATAGGGAAGGAGAAAATCCTGCTGTGCCTTGTTGAAGCGGTGTATCTCGTCGATAAAGAGGATCGTTTTCCGTCCGTACATGGCCAGGGCTTCTTTAGCGGAATTGACCGCCGTTTCCATATCCTTTTTCCCGGCAGCCACCGCAGAAAGCTTGATGTAGTCGGATCTGGTGGCGTTGGCGATGACCTCCGCAAGGGTCGTCTTCCCGGTGCCGGGAGGCCCGTAGAATATAACGGAGGAGAGCTTGTCCGCCTTTATGGCGCGGTAAAGAAGCTTCCCTTTACCGACGATGTCCTGCTGCCCGGCCACTTCCTCCAGTGTGCGGGGTCTCATCCTCGATGCCAGGGGAGATTCCTTCTCCAGCTCCTTGTCCTTCATATAATCAAAAAGATCCATTTCGCTCCTGATGCGGTACTCTATATATAAGCCTGCGGCCGTTAAATGAAGTCATAATAATACCAGAATATATTACCATAAAATAAAGCTTATTACTACCGAAAAAGGAAGACGGCCC
>JAFRYJ010000024.1 GCA_017437705.1 Lachnospiraceae bacterium | reverse complement strand
CATTATCGAAAGCAACGGCTTTGCGCCTCTGGTGGCTCATGCTCCCTATACTCTTAATCTGTGCTCGGAAAAGGAAGACATCCGCGAGTTTGCCTTCAATACGATGAAGGACGATCTTAAGCGTATGGAATACCTGCCGGGAAACTATTACAACTTTCATCCTGGAAGCCACAGGGATCAGGGATCGGAAAAGGGCATAGAACTTATCAGCACAGCTCTTCGGGAGCTCTTAAAGGAAGCGGTCCACACGACAGTCCTGCTGGAGACGATGGCCGGAAAAGGCACGGAAGTCGGCAGAGATTTTTACGAGCTTAAAGCCATTCTTGACGAGACGGCGGAGCCCGAAAAAACCGGCATATGCTTCGATACCTGCCATGTATTTGACGGCGGCTACGACATTAAGGAAGGACTTGAAAAGGTCCTGGAAGAATTCGACAGCATCATAGGAACAGACAGGATAAAGGCTGTCCATATAAACGATACAAAGAATCCAATGGGTTCCCATAAAGACAGGCACGAGAAGATCGGTCAGGGTGCACTTGGCATCGAAGCACTGGGCAGAGTCGTCCGCTGTGATTCTTTTAAAGGTCTTCCCTTTATCCTCGAAACGCCCAACGAGCTTGAAGGCTACGCAGAAGAAATACGGATACTAAGGGAGATCGCTGGTTGATCTCCTGACAAAGATCCTTTCTGTAACAATATCGATCATAACGGAGGAAAAATGCAGAAGAAATATACAAAAATGGCCGCAAGAGCCCTGGACAATGCAGCTGATATAGCAATATCACTGGGTCAGTCACATATCGGCACGGAACACATCCTTGCAGGCATCCTTGAGATAAAGGACTGTATGACCTCCAGGCTCCTTGCAAAAAGGGACATTTCTGCCGAAAAGATACTGAATATTATTTCCGAGACGCTTGATTCACCCACTTACACGCCCGTAAAGGAAGTTTCAGGATATACGCCGATGGCCCAGTCCGTTCTGCGCGGAGCCGCGGACGAATCTAACAAGTCCCAGGAATCTGCCATAGGAACGGAGCATATATTCCTTTCCATGCTTCATCATCCGGACTGTATCGCTGTGCGTATACTTATGACCCTGGGCGAAAATGTAAGGTCCATTTTCGATGATTTTGCAAGGGCCATGGGCTACGACGACACCTCCAGGGATCCGGAAGAGGGTCACAGGAACGATCTCAGCAATACGCCCACCCTTGACATGTATTCCAGGGATCTGACGGAGCTGGCCTTTGAGGGCAGGATGGACCCCGTCATCGGAAGGGACAACGAAACGAACCGCGTCATCCGCATCCTCAGCAGAAGGACGAAAAATAATCCCTGCCTTATAGGCGAAGCCGGCGTCGGCAAAACGGCCATCGTTGAGGGCATAGCCCAGAGGATAGTCGCCGGCAGCGTCCCTGATACCATAAAGGACAAGAGGCTTGTTACTCTTGATATCTCGGCAATGGTGGCCGGCTCCAAGTACAGGGGGGAGTTTGAGCAGAGAATAAAGAAGGTCATTTCCGAGGCTACGGCTTCCAGCGACGTGCTCCTTTTCATCGATGAGATCCACACCATAATCGGCGCCGGCGGCGCTGAGGGCTCCATGGATGCATCAAATATACTCAAGCCTTCGCTGGCCAGGGGCGAGCTCCAGATCATCGGCGCCACCACCACAGAGGAATACCGTAAATATATAGAGAAGGACGCTGCCCTTGAAAGGCGTTTTCAGCCTGTGGCGGTGGAAGAGCCTACGGAAGAAGAGGCCATCGCCATCGTCAGGGGACTCAGAAAGGTCTATGAAGACCATCATCAGGTGCGTATCACGGATGATGCCATAGAAGCCTCTGTAAAGCTCTCAAGGCGTTACATCCCCGACAGATGCCTGCCCGACAAGGCTATCGACCTTATAGACGAAGCTTCCGCCAAGGCCAGACTTTCGGGTTATACCGGAGGCAGCAGGGACGAGGCACAGGAGCTTAAGGATCAGCTGAAAAAGCTCTTCCTCGAAAAGGAAGAGGCCATTAAAAAGAAACAGTTTGAAAAGGCAGCGGAATTAAAGGAACGTGAGATGATGCTGGAAACGGCCATCTCCGTTGACGGCGGCGTTAAGAGCGGAAGCAGGTTAAAAAAGGTTCCCGTCATCACCGAAGAGAGCATTGCGGATATAGTTTCAGGCTGGACAAAGATCCCCGTTAGCAAACTGAAGGAGCAGGAGTCACAGAGACTTTTGCGTCTTGAGAAAATACTTCATAAAAGGATCATTGGCCAGTCCGAAGCCGTGGATTCGCTGGCAAAGGCCATCAGAAGGGGAAGAGCGGGGCTCAAGGATCCCAGAAGGCCCATAGGTTCATTCCTTTTCCTGGGTCCTACGGGCGTAGGAAAAACGGAGCTGTCAAAGGCTCTGGCTGAAGCCCTTTTCGGCCGTGAGGATGCAATGGTCCGTGTGGACATGTCCGAGTACATGGAGAAACACAGTGTCTCCAAGCTTATCGGCTCGCCTCCAGGCTACGTGGGCTATGATGAGGGTGGACAGCTCAGCGAGAAGATAAGGCGCGATCCTTACTGCGTCATACTTTTCGACGAGATAGAAAAGGCCCATCCCGATGT
>JAFRYJ010000023.1 GCA_017437705.1 Lachnospiraceae bacterium | reverse complement strand
TCCGGCCGGCCTGATCCGGCATCATTTTATTCCTGCTTCATATAAGGACTCGGCGTGGGTGCCGTCGTTGCCCGCTTTGTATACCGTTACTCTGTCTATTACGGCAGTATCCGGTTTGAGCATGCTCCGCAATTCAGCCAGAAGCTCTGTGCTCACATCATCAGACGTCCGGCCAATGGTGATGTGTGGATAAAATGCCTTCCCGGAATAGCGGTAGCCGTATTCCCTCAGCCCATTTATCTCATCTACCGTCAGGAATGTGAGATCTCTGTTCATCCTCTCCGGGTCCGGATCCAGATGCGGAACAGCCAGCTCAAGGACCGTCTCATGCAGCTGCTGCAGCTCGGACGTTTTCTGCATCACATAGAAATACCAGCCCTCGGGCCTGTATTCAGCACCGGTAAATGAAACTGTTCTGTCGGGTAACAGTTCCGTAAACTGCTCCGCTATCTTATCTGCCGTATTCCGGTGATCGAAGCCCTCTTTAAAAGTCCCCTGAAACAGCGTGGTGTGAGGCAGGTTCTGCCTGCTGCCCAGCTTATCATGAAAGGGGTATCTCTCCGCAAGCCTGTTCTGTATATTGATGATGCTGTCAAACAACGGCGGAGCCGTAATTATGGCAAATCCGATCTTCAATTCGTTAGTCCCTTTTTCTATACTGCTTTGAATGCTGCTGTCCGTTCATTCGTTCTTCAACATATTACCTGTGATAATCCGATCAATTAAGTGTAGCATCCGGTGAACATTACTTCAATGCGCTGTCTGATGCTTTCTGTACTCGGAAGGCGTAACGCCGACAGACGCCCTGAACTGACGGATAAAAAAGCTTTGAGAGCAGTAACCCATCCTGAATGCAATATCGCTGCACGAAAGCCCGGTGTGCTTTAAAAAGAAACATGCCTTTTCCGCTTTTACATTTCGGATGGCTTCCGTTACCGATATTCCTGTCTCTTCTTTAAAACGGTGCTGAAGCGTTGAGCTGCTCACACCGCAGTGTGATGCTATCTCACCTATGCTTATCTGCCGGTAAAGGTTTTCGTGTATGTAAAGCCGCGCCTTTTCAGTCAGTGCAGAAAATGAGCTTTCCCGCATCTGTCTGACATGACGCGTAAAATCATAAAGCATGCGCCCCATCCCTGCTTTAAAAGCAGCCATAGACCTGTACTTCGGCATCTCCGCCAGATACATACCTACAAGCGGTGTAAGATCCTGCAGGGCAATTCCGGCATCAGAGGCCGTATGATATGTCTTCGCCAGATTGAACAGGAATACCGTTTCCGCCTCGGCCCTGCTGTTCATGACCCTGTCCAGATAATCGTAAAACTCTCCTGACTGCAGATACTGGTTAAGCTGTTCGGCGTCACCCAGACGGACGCAGTCGAACATTTCATCAAAGCTTGAGAAGCCGTAATCATCATTTTCAGATTGATACATATGCTTTGCGGTTATCGTTTGTACATAGGTGTCTTCTTTCTCAACAAGCGGAGCCTGCCTGCCCAGCAGAAGCGATATAAGGCTGCGGGCTATATCTCTGAAGCCGCTCCATGTATGCTCCGGAACGTCTTTATAGGGATAATCCGGGTTGCGACCTGTCTGTACCGGGCCGAACAGTATTGTCTTTTTATCCATGGGGATGATGCACCAGCAGGATCCCTTTAGATCATAGCAAAGTATGGGGACTGTACTGCCGCCCTCCTTCGACAGTATCTGCCTGCAGTCCTCCATATACAGCTGCGTCTGCCTCTCGCCTCCGGCGGAATACAGTTTTACCAGGCCTTCCGATCCTTCGAAAACACCTATGGGTATCTTCCATGAATCATAAAAGATCTCCAGAATAAGCTCATCATTAAGGTCTGTCATGATTTTCTCCGAATATCTGCACGATAATTTTATAAACTGCATAATTATTATATCATACCGTTTCTACAAAATGTAATATCAGTTTGATAAAGGTGCCGCATGATCTTAAGGATAAAGGCACGGGACCGTTAAATTTTTGAATAACAAAGATCTGTTAAACCAAATTTCAGTTTAATTGAGAGGAGTATCTATCATGGCAGAAAAGTGTCTCGAAGGAAAAGTAGCTATCGTAACAGGTTCAGGACAGGGTATCGGCAAAGGTCTCGCGATCGGTCTTGCAAGGCTCGGTGCAAAGGTCATCACCAATAACAGAAGACCCAACGGGGAAAGTGCACAGAAGTATCGTAAGGAAGACATGCCCGAGGAAGACTGGGCAGAGTTCTGCCGTCTTAAAGGCGATGCACAGATGGCCGCTGATGCTATCACGGCTGAAGGCGGAGAAGCCATTCCCTTTTTCGGAGACTGCTCCGACTGGGAAACAGCGGAAAAGATGGTAAATACAGCTGTCGATACCTGGGGCAGGATCGACATCATCGTAAACAACGCAGCAGGCATGGGTATCGGCGATATAGCCGGAATGGATGAAGCTAACTGGGATCTGTTCATGGAGAGCCGCGCAAAGGGCGCTGTTGCACTTATGCATTTCGCACTGCCCTATATGAAGGAACAGGGCTACGGCCGCATCATCAATGTTTCCAGCGATGCGTGGGTAGGCCTTGCAGGCAACGACGGTTACAGCGCTTCAACAGCTTCAATGGTGGGCCTTACATGGGCCGCTGCAAAGGAACTCGATCCCTTCGGCATCACCGCTAACTGTGTATGTCCTCAGGGCGAATCACCCTCACACGCTGTGGAATACAACGCTCTTATCCGTAAGATCACCGCTGCAGGCCATGCTCCCGATCCCAAGGTGCTGGCAGTCGTTGAAGCCGACCACGGCGATCCCGCTAACCTTGCACCCTTTATCGCCGTTCTGTGTCTTGACGACTATATCAACGGCTCTGTTTTCTCGATCAAATCATCGGGACGATTCCAGGCTTACAGCCAGCCTGAGCTGGGCGCCATGATCTCCAACGGTGACAAAGGCCCTCTCTGGGATGTGGAAGAACTTAGAAAAGCTGTAAAAGAAGATATGCTCGGCCCCGATTACAAGGCGCCCGGCAAGGCTTACGGTTGGGGAAGGTGATAAGATGAGCGGATTCAAAAAACTGCTTGAACATGCCCGTATGGGATCGCTGAATCTGGACAACCGTCTGATCATGGCTCCCATGGGCTCTTTAAACGCCGATTCAAACGGCTATATCACGGATAATGCCCTTGCCTTCTACTCTGCCCAGGCATCAGGCGGGCTCAGCATGATCATCGTGGAATGCACTGCCACGGATGATGATCTGTCACGAGGCGAGGACAATGTTATGTGCCTGTACGAGAACGGACAGGTAACGGGAATGGCACGTCTTGCTTCCGCCATAAAGGACCAGGGCGCTGTAGCCATACTTCAGCTGTGTCATATCGGACATCAGCTGTCTCTGGCGGACAAAAAGGAATCTCTCGGTCCCTCTACCATGTTTGAGATGCAGGGCGGCATACGTCCCTTCCCTATCCGCGGTCTGACGATCGCCGAGATAGATCAGATAATAGATGATTTTGCACAGGCTGCATGGCGTGCAAAGATGGCCGGCTTCGACGGCATCGAGATCCACGGAGCCATAGGGCATCTGAT
>JAFRYJ010000022.1 GCA_017437705.1 Lachnospiraceae bacterium | reverse complement strand
GGAGCCATTTTAGGGTTCCATCTTCTTGTCTGATGTCCGAAGTGAACACCTGCCTCAAGTAACTGTTTCATTGAGATAACACTCATTCTTCTACCTCCTGGTTTTTCTTCCGTCGGCATCCACTCCGGTGGCTACTTTTCAGCACCATGCACCGGATCCGCCGGCGTGTTTTTTCTCAAAGTCCGCGGGATATTATATCATAACGCTTCCGCGCAGTGCAAGACAAAAATATAAAAAGCGCCGCCCGCCTTTCGGGCGGACGGCCAGCAGTTTTACTTTGCTTTCTTTTTGGGGTTTTCCGAGTACCCGCATTCGGGATCCGAGCAGGCCAGCCTGTTTCCTCTTTCAACCATTACGGAGCCGCATTTGGGACACTTTTTGTCGACGGGCCTCTGCCACGTCATAAAATCGCAGTCGGGATTGTTCTCGCAGCCGTAGTATCTTCTGCCCTTCTTCGTCCTTCTTACAACGATATCCCCGCCGCACTTCGGGCATTTAACGCCCGTCTTCTCGTAGTATGTCTTCGTATTCCTGCACTCGGGGAATCCGGGACAGGCAAGGAATTTGCCGTGAGGTCCGTACTTGATGACCATCATGCGTCCGCATTTGTCGCAGACAACGTCCGATACCTCATCCTGTACCTTTACCTTCGTGAGGTCCTTTTCGGCCTTTTCAACGTCTTCCACGAGCCCGGGATAGAAATCCCTGATGATCTTCTTATAATCCGTCTTTCCTTCGGCGACGCTGTCCAGCTCGTTCTCCATTTTCGCGCTGAAGTCCGCGTCGGCTATCCTGGGGAAGGAGCCCTCCATGATGCCGTTTACCACATCACCCAGGTCCGTAACGAAGATGTTCTTTTTCTCTTCGCCGATATAATGCCTGTTGAGCAGCGTGGAAATAGTCGGGGCATAGGTGCTGGGACGGCCTATTCCCAGGTCCTCCAGTGTCTTTATAAGCGAAGCTTCCGTATAATGGGCGGGAGGCTGGGTGAAATGCCTGTCGCCCGTTATATCCTTCAGCTTAACATCAGTATCGGTAGTTATCCTTACGGGAAGTACGCCGTCCTTTTCCTCCTCGTCGTCGGAAAGGCTGTATACGGCCAGGAATCCGTCGAAGCTTACCTTTGACGCATTTACCCTGAATTCATGCTTTCCGGCTTCTATCCTTACGGATGTCGTATCGTAAAGAGCGTCCTTCATGAAGCTTGCCAGGAACCTGTTCCAGATAAGCTGGTAGAGCCTCAGCTGGTCCCTTGAAAGGGAATCCTTTATTACCGCAGGGGAAAACTCCATATGCGCGGGTCTGATTGCCTCGTGGGCATCCTGGATCCTCTGGCTTCCCGTTTCCTTGGGCGCCGCTTTCTTGGCATAATCCTTTCCGTAATGCTCGCTTATATAGGCCAATGCATTCGCAGCCGCCTCGTCCGAGATCCTGGTGGAGTCCGTCCTTAAATAGGTTATAAGGCCGTTGCTTCCGTGTCCCTTGATGTTTACGCCTTCGTACAGCTGCTGGGCTATACGCATGGTCTTCTGCGCCGAGAAACCAAGTCGCTTTGCGGCCTCCTGCTGCATCGTACTCGTGGTAAAAGGAAGGGGCGCCTTTTTAGCACGGGTGCCTTCCTTCACATCGATGACTTTTACATCGCCTTTTCTTACATCGTCGATGATGCGCTGGGCCTCTTCCTCCGTAGTGACATCCTTCTTATTCCCGTTTTCACCGTAATATCTTGCAGTGACGGGTTTTTTGGTGCCTTCCACCGAAAGGTCCATATCTATGGTCCAGTATTCTTCGGGATCGAATTCCTCGATCTCCTTTTCCCTGTCGCATATAAGCTTTAACGCAGCCGACTGCACACGGCCGGCGGAAAGACCGCTCTTTACCTTGTCCCATAAAACGGGGCTGATGCTGTAGCCAACGATACGGTCCAGTATCCTTCTGGCCTGCTGGGCGTCGACAAGTCCCATGTCGATATCCCTGGGCGCCTTCAGAGACTCTTTGATCGCGTTCTTCGTGATCTCGTTGAAGGTTATCCTGTATACCTTCTTGTCCGTGTCGTTGAGATTAAGAGCCGCTTTAAGATGCCATGAAATGGCTTCTCCCTCGCGGTCCGGGTCGGTAGCAAGAAAGATCTTGTCCGCCTTTTTGACTTCCTTCTTTAACGCCGACAGAAGCTCCCCCTTGCCTCTGATGGTGATGTATTTCGGTTCAAAGTCGTTATTTACATCGATACCCATGGTGCTTTTGGGAAGGTCTCTTACATGACCGTTCGATGCGACCACCTTGTAATTTCTGCCCAGATACTTGTTGATGGTATTGGCCTTTGCAGGCGACTCTACTATAACGAGATTGTCTGACAATTATTCATCCTCCGTATATATGATGTCCCGGCATACGGTTTGGCAGAGCCTCTTTTCTGTCCTGTCCGGTCCGTTTTCTTTCATATAATAATTATGCCTGTCTG
>JAFRYJ010000021.1 GCA_017437705.1 Lachnospiraceae bacterium | reverse complement strand
TTTCCGTTATGAGCAAAGCTGATTCTCGCTATATCATCTTGTTTTGAATTATGTATTTCATATATTTTTGCAGTAATAGGTTCACCACCGGTCGGAAGTATTTCATGACCGATCAACGCATTAATAAATGTCGATTTACCTGAACTGTAGTTACCAAAAATACAGACCGGTATGATGTCCTTTAAAGCATCATCGACTTTGTATAAGCCATCATTTATGACTTCATTATTGTCAATCACTTTTGAAACTGCGGGTTTTACAACTTTAAAAATGTTCTTTGTATAGCTCAGTAAATCCCGTGCATTTTCAAGGTATTTATCTGAACGAACCAGTTCTATTTTTGAAGAATAGTACTCATCAAGGCACAACTGCCTGAATTCATCATATTCATCGGAAGTGCCTTCAAATATGAGTTCAACTTTTTCATTTCCCACATAGTATTCTTCAATAATAGTGTCGAGAATACTTTTTGCCATAAACGGCAGGAAGAATTTGTCTTTATCTATTTCCCGCAGCCTACTGTTAACACTGTCATTAACAATATTATCCCAGGAATCGGTTGCTTGTTTATAAGTAAAATACGCTATTTCACGTTTATATGGATTGCTAACCACTTTAATGCGGGTCATAGTAATTACTCCTTAAACGGTTTGTCTCATATATTCCACAATACTATTTCTATTGATGATTAATTATACCACCCATTATATATAAAGGTCTATTTAACTCATGTTCTTCGCTTTTATCTTTTTAAGACAGTTTTTCAAAAACCACATGCCTAATCTTAAATTTCCATATAGCTTTACAAGCATTATTAAAAAGAAACAATAACCTCCGCAGCACGTGTACAGCAGCTTTTCAGCACACATAGTTACAGAGGTTTTGACTTGTGTCTAATGAAATTTATTTACACAATAAAAGCTTTAGCAAATACAACTACCTTCTACCCCATCCTCACATCAACCTCCACCGGCTTCTTAACCAGCTTCGCAAAGGCCTCGCCGTCTTTCTTCGATCCCACGATCCCGCCGTAATGCACTGGAATCGCCAGCTTCGGCTGTATCAGGTTCACCAGCTCCGCAGCCTCTGATGCCGTCATCGTATACGTACCGCCCACAGGCACCAGAGCCACATCACAGACGACCTTTTTGTTGTCCTCGTTTATATCCGTATCGCCCGCAACAAAAATGCGCCCGATATCAAGATCCAGTATATAAGCCACCCAGCCCGCCGACTTCGGGTGGAAATTCTTCGACACATTATAGGACGGGATCGTCTCAAACCGCACGCCGCAGATCTCATACGCCCCGCCGGGCTCCACCGTAAGAATCTCCTTAACGAGCTTCGCCGCGCCTTTCGCCTTTTTCTTCATGTTCTCCGGCACCACCATCACTGCATCCGGCCCGGCTGCCTTCTCAATATCCTCCGGCGAAAAATGGTCAAAGTGGTCGTGGGTTATAAGGATCAGATCGCCGTCACGGGGCGATCCGTCCATCTGGAAGGGATCCGTGTAGATCACCTTGTCTCCCGTTTGGATCCTGATACAGTTCTGGGCAAGGACCCGAATATTTTCAAACATAGCTGCCTCCTTTTTAAATCATTTTGAATTCTTCGCAGAGCGCGTCAAAGCGCGCCTGCTCCTTTTCCTTTACCGCTTTTGACATATCGTTCATGCAGTGATGTATCACGTCTGCATCCTTTAAAACCTCATCCATGGGGCTGTCCACAACCAGCTTGTCATCGTGATGATATATGGCCGAGCATATGATGTCCGTCTCCTGCTCCGTGGTGATGCCGAGCTCCCCAAGCATCTCCCTGGCGATCTCCGCTCCCCTGTGAGCATGATCCTCATAGGACCCGGTCCTGTACGCGCTGATGTCGTGGAGCATGGCCGCCATGGCCGCAAGCTCCCAGTCAAGTCCCCGCTTCTTCGCTATCATAGTGGCTGCCAGGGACACGCCGTAAAGATGGTTAACCGCGGATATCATCTTATCCGGATCCTCCATCCTGCACAGCTCTTTATTTACAGCTCCTCTTAATTCCTTAAGCCTGCTCATTTCATCCTCTCCTCTATGAAACCGCACAAATTCACCGCAGGCCGCTTCTTACGAAGCCTGCTCATCTCTCATCCTATCCTTTGCCAGCAACCACGCCATCACGTGGACGCTCTGCTGGAATCCGCCGGTCTTTATAAGCTCCTCGATCTCATCAGCCGTATGAAGCTCCACGTTCAGGAACTCCGTTATATCCAGCTCCTGCCCCGTCACGCGCCGGCAATCCCTGGCCAGAAAGATATATGCATAGTTATCCGATATGGTGGCTTCCGTAGGCACGGTCAGAAGATGCTCCCAGCGGTCTGACTCGTAACCCGTCTCCTCCAGGAGCTCCCGTTTTGCCGCATTCATGGGATCTTCCACGCCGCAGGCTTTCCCGCCTGCGCTGTAATTCTCTCCGTCCGGACGCTCCAGCCCGCCGGCGGGAAATTCCGTGGTCACCTCTTTGATCCCCTGACGGAACTGGCGCACGCATATCAGGCGCCCCTCCGTATCCATAGCCACGATCACCGCATAATCCCTGCGGCTGTAGCTGTAATAGGGCTCGAATACGGTGCCGTCGGGCATGCGGTATCCATGCTCGCGGAGATCGATCCACTCGTTTTTTATTACCTGCCTGGTCCAGACCTCTTCCCAGACCAGGTCCTCACGTTCTTTTTTCATCATTTCCGATAAAGACAACAAACGGGGCCCTGAGAGCCCCGCTTGGATAAAAACCTTTTTTTACCATCTGTTGTTGTGATAATCGTCTTCCATTGTGTAGGTGCCTCTGCCCCTGTCCACGCCGACAGTCAGAATAAGTATGGGGAATACGATACCGCAGAGACATGCGATAAATGTGATGATGAAGCCCATGCCCCTGTATTTGAAACTGAAATCAAAGTTGGTTCCGTACATATAGAGTAAAAATGCAATAACGCTGAGCACCAGGGTGATTATGCATCTTGCGGTGCTGGTACTGCCGACGAGCACTAATGCCGCAATTATAAGCAATGCATGGGGAAGTACAAGATACATAATGGTCTCCGTCCATCCGTAATTGACTTCCATGGTCGCTCTGAATATTTCAAATCCGGTTATGCCTGTAACGTAGTCCAGGAAAAATCCGCCGATGCTTCCCAGCAGTGCTATAACAGCAACTATCTTAAATATCGTTCCTGCAGTATTTGCTCTCATTTCTTTCCTCCTAAACGTAATGTGCCGATCCTGTCAGCACGGTCTGAGCCCCAAAAGGCTTCTTCATATGTTCATTATAGCAAATATAGCTCAAATTAAAAGAAGATTTGTTTCCCGCCGTGATGCCGCGCCGCCCTGTATGTTTTTATGTACAATTAATATATAATTTGCACTTTGGTCCTCTTTTTCGTTGCAAATTAACCATTTACAGGTGATAATATTTCCAGTATATCCCGGAGGAGACACAATGAAAGATTATATTATCATTACCGATGCTTCCGCCGACATAGATGCGGCGTTCTATAAAGAGCACGACATCCCCATCCTTCCCATGAGCTACACCCTGGGCAGCGAGATGCGCGAGTGCCGAACAATGGAAAGCCCCGAGCTTCTTTACAGCTTCTACGAGAACCAGAAGAACGGCGAGCTCACGCAGACCACTCAGATCAATCCCTTCCAGTACGAGGAGCTTATAACCCCCTACATGGAAAAGGGTGTTGATGTGCTTTATCTGGCACTTTCATCCGGGCTCACGTCCACCGTGGATTCCGCGATGATGGCCGCCGAAAACCTTAAGGAGCAGTTCCCCGACACCGTTTTCAGGGTGCTGGATACAAGAGCTGCCACCGGCGGCATCGGCATCCTTCTGGAGCGTGCCTTCAGGAACAAGGCCGCGGGCATGTCCATGGACGAGAACTACGCCGATCTTGAAGACTGCATCAATCACCTGTGGCACTGGTTCCTGGTGGACGACCTCATGTATCTTAAAAGAGGCGGCAGGATCGGGGCGTCGTCGGCCATCGTAGGCACGATGCTTTCCATCAAGCCCCTTCTCACGATCGAACCCGACGGCAGGCTCTCCAACTTCGACAAGGTCAGAGGCACGAAGGCGGCCGCCAGGAAGCTCATCGAGTTTTACGACCAGCATCATACGGATAATGATGTGGACCCCGTCTACATTTGCCACGCCGCTGCTGACTCCACCGCAGATATCCTGGAGGAAGGCGTCCTTAAGATCACACCCAATGTGAGGGTAACGAAGATGCTCCTCACTCCCATCATCGGCGCCCACGTAGGACCGGGCATGGCGTCCATCATTCAGGTAGGCAAAGCTAAATAACAGCCGATAAGGCCGTCCGCTTAAGCGGGCGGCTTTTTATATAACCTCCAAAACATACCGGCGGCCGGGCAAAGATATGCACACAAAAATGGGTGCTCCTTCGGGAGCACCCATTCTGTTTAGCTTTTTACATTAAACTCTGTCTGTTTTTCTTTTTCTGATGACCATCAGCGCTGCGACTGCTGCTGCGGAGATCATGATAAGCGTCATCATTCCGGGATCGGAGCTGTCGCCGGTGGGAACGTTTCCGCCGGGCTTCTTTGTTTCAGGCTGTGTCTCAGTCTCGGATTCCGTTTCGGATTCCGTCTCTGTCTCGGTCTCGGGGATCTCGTCCGCCTCGTACTGAGCGGTATAGGTAGCATCCTCTGTAACCTCTACGATCTCGGGATCCCATCCGATAAATGTATAGTTGTACTTACCGTCAGACTCTCTTTCGGGACCCGATCCGTTGTATTCGGGCATCGTTCCGTAAGGAACCTTTTCATCGACCTCCAGTACGTTGCCGTCGTAATCTACCCATGTAACGGTGTACTTGTTGATCTCCCAGCTGCCGGTGACAGTTACGTCTTCAGCGGGCATGGTCTCAACTTCGCCTTCCCAGCCGATGAAGGTGTAGCCTGTGACTTCGGGAACCGCTGCAGCAGGCACTTCTTCCTCATACTTGTATGTGGCTTCTGCCGGAAGCTGTTCCTCTGCGCCGTCCGGGATCGTGTCGCCGGTGTATTCGTAAGTAACCTTGTAGGAATTCCTTGTGTAGTAAAGCTTGAGGACCGTGCCGACCCTGAGTGTTGCGGTCTGCTCCGTGCCTTCAACTGTCTCATCAAAGGTAAAGCCTTCGAATTCCTTAGCTTCGGCTGTTACTTCCTCGCCTACTACGTCTTCGAATTCATCCGTCGCATCCTCTTTGAGAGTGAACGTTCCGTCCAGCTCCTCGAGATAATGCTCTACGGTATATGTCGTGGTAAACTCGGCGTAGACCTTCTCAATATACTGGTCGGTCTTCTCGTATGTGATCTCCGGTGCATCAAAGACCTTATCGTCGTCAAGTCTGTTTCCTTCCTCATCGTACCAGCCCTTGAATTCGGCTCCCTCGTATTCGGGAACGTAATCGTAGACCGTTACGCCCTCGTAATCCTCCACGGAATTAACAAGGGAATACCTGGCTCTCTGACCGGTAAGCACTCCGTCCACATAGTATTCGACAGTAACGGAGGGCTGCCACATGGCGAAAACGTTGATGGTCTTCGTGCTGCCCGATTCCTGCTGCGCTCCTTCGTATGTAAAGGTATCTCCGGCTTCGTAGGTATCGCCTGTCTCCTCATTCCACCAGTTGACGAATCTGTTATGGGAAATGTCTTCTCCTCCCGAAGGATCCTTGAACTTATGGCTGTATGACACTACAAAATCCAGATTGCTCCAGGAACCCGAGCCTGTGGAGATGTTGTCGGTATAATTATAGATCAGGTACCAGTCGATGGTTCTCTTGTATACGGGGGAGATATAGACTTCGGTCTCCCTGGCATCATAGGTTTTTACCTCTCCGCTTGCCATCGTGACCGTTATTGTTGTTCCGTCTGAACTGAAGCCTACCTTTGTTACGGTGTCCCCTTCATCTGCTGTTTCCCAGTAAACAGTCTCGTCGGCCGCCTCGGGATCTTCCGTGCGGTCTTTTAAAACGAACACGTTCAAAAACTTATAATTGGCTCCGAGGCCGCCGGCCGTTCTGTTACGGCCTCCGGCAAGATTTATAAGGCCGTTTCCGCCCTTGGACTGGCCCTTTATCAGGTCAAACGTGTTCTCATAGGCAACGGCATGCCCGTTGACACTGGCATATGTGTTATACAGTATATTCGTGATGTGCACCGTTATTTTCTCGGGTACAGTATCGTCATTCTTAGGCTCTTCCGTGACTGTAATTAGATCGTCTTCTTCCGGGAGCTCTTCCGATATACTGTCTGCTGTATCCTCAGTTTTTACATTTCCCGGTGCTGCTTCGGCGTCTTTTGCGGGAGCCTTGACCTCTTCCGGTGCAGCTTCGGCGTAACCTGCAGGAGCCGTGATGTCTTCTGCTTCGGGCTCTGCCTCTTCTGCGGGAGCTTCGGTGCCTTCCGCCGGTTCAGCTGTATCTTCTGAAGGAGCATCTTCTGCGGGCTCTTCCGCCTCTTCTGCCGGAGCCTCTTCCTCTTCTGCAGGAAGCTCTTCTTCAGCCTTATCCGCATCATCTGCGGGAACCTCTGCGTCCTCTTCAGCTGCCTGAAGCACGTCGTTGTCTTCTTCTGCTGCCGGCTCTGCTGCCGCTGCCATGGGCTCTTCGGCCTTTTCTTCCTCTGCTGTCTGTACTGCTTCCGTTTCTTCGGCAACAGCCTCCGAAAGCATTACCTTTGCCAGAGAAGGCACGGTGAGCGCCAGGACAAGCACAAATGCAATGATGAATTTCAAAGCTCTTGTCTTCTTTGTATTCATGATCTCCTCCACACCGCATAAGATTGCGGTCCGCTGAATTTTATCTCTGGAGCTTTTTTGCACAAAAAAACTCCCTCGTGTGCGTTTTAATATATTAACATATTGTTTAATAATTGTAAACATTTATTAAGTACATTTATTATGAATATTTACCCGCAGGGTGGTATTTGTATTTTGCGCATAAAAACAGGGAATGCGCACAATGCGCACTCCCCGGCTTGATCCCGTATTCAACGCTGTTTTATTAATATTCGTCCAGGAAACTGTGCCGCTCCCCGTCCTTTTTATAGGCTATCACCGTGTCCAGATTCACGTTCTCAACACTCTTGAAGATCATCTTGTCCACGTCGGGATTGGTCTTCTTCAGCTCCCGGATCAGCTCCTTTATCTCTTTTCTCTTCGATTCCTCTCTGCTCTTATCGTCAAGTGTCACCGACTCCGTGAACCTGCAGGCACACTGGATGAAATGCAGTCCGTTCGCATCCCTCCAGGCCTTGATGTCATCTTCCCTTATAAGGTACATGGGCCTTATCAGCTCCATGCCCTCAAAGTTGGTGCTCTTAAGCTTCGGCATCATGGTCTGGATCTGTGCTCCCCAGAGCATGCCCATAAGGATGGTCTCGATAACATCATCGTAATGATGCCCCAGCGCGATCTTGTTGCACCCCAGCTCCCGGGCAAAGCGGTACAGGTATCCGCGCCGCATCCGCGCACAGAGGTAGCAGGGCGACTTCTCCACGTTGACCACCGAATCGAAGATGGGCGACTCGAAGATCTCGATGGGTATATCAAGACGTCTGGCGTTTTCTTCGATCATCCGGCGGTTGCGGCTGTTGTAGCCCGGGTCCATCACGATAAAGCGCAGGTCGAAATCCACGTTGGTGTAGCGGTGCAGCTCCTGGAAGAGCTTGGCCATGCACATGGAATCCTTGCCGCCGGATATGCATACCGCGATCCTGTCGCCGGGTGATATCAGCTGATAATCCGTAAGGGCCCGGGTGAACCTGGTCATAAGGTCCCTTCTGAACCTCTTCCTGATGGACTCCTCCGCCCGTCCCGCAAAGTCCTCGTCCCGGGTGCGCTCCATGTCATATCTGACCCATCCGAACCAGCCGTCCTCCAGGGCTTCTGCATCATATCCCAGGCTGCGGAGCTTTTCGGCTATGCCGGGACCTATATCTCCGCGGCCGTCCACAAGGATGTATCTCGCAGTCTTGTCCGCCGGCGGATCCCTAAGCAGTGTTTCCGCATCCGTCACCACCGCCCCCGGAATGGCTCCCAGATCCCTTTCCGCCTCCGTCCTGATGTCTATAAATATGCAGTTTTCATCCAAAGGCCTTATATCGCCGGTCTTCATAACTGCCCCCGTTTCATAACATTACGGCTTATTATAGCACAAGTCCGCCCCGTGCTGTAAAAAGCCGTAATGAAGTCATTTGTTGTTTATCTGATAATCGCCCGCCGCAGCCGCCTTTAATATTCAAAGGATCCGTCGAATACCTTCACGGCGCTGCCGGTCAGCATCACGCGTTCATCGTTTACATTTACGATCAGGTCGCCGCCCAGCACCTTCACCGTGATGTCCGTATCCTTCCTGCAGTATCCCAGCTCCACCGCCGCGATGGCTGCCGCGCAGGCGCCGGTGCCGCAGGCCAGGGTCTCGCCGGAGCCTCTCTCCCAGACCCTCATACGAAGCACCGTGGGATTTACGACTCTCACGAACTCGGTATTCACGCCTTCCTTAAATACCGGCGAGAATTCGAACTGCGGCCCTATGGTCATAAGGTCGAGCTCGTCGATGGCATCACAGAAGATGACGCAGTGGGGATTGCCTACCGAAAGCCCGGTGATGTTCCAGGTCTTCCCGCCTATCTCCATGGGATGGTCCACAAGCCGTTTTGCCCTGCTGCTTACGCCGTAGGAACGGGGCGTGAAGTCGGGCTGTCCCATGTTTACGGAGACAGAACTCACCTTGCCGTCACGGAGGTACAGCTTCATGTGCCTTACGCCGCTTGCCGTCTCGATAGAAATGAACTCGGATCTTACGTAGCCGTTGTCGTAGAGGTACTTGCCGATGCACCTTAAATTGTTGCCGGCCATCCTGCCCTCCCGGCCGTCCTTGTTGAAGGAGCGCATCTTCGCGTCTGCGATCAGCGACTTCTCTATAAGCACGATGCCGTCGGCGCCGATCCCGTAATGGGGCGTGCACAGGTTCACGCACAGCGACTCGGGACAGGTTATGGAATTGTCGAAATTCTCCACGAAAATGTAGTCGTTGCCGCAGGAATGCATCTTTGTGAAGCTGATCTTCGTCCTCCAGGGGCGCATGTCGTTGATCTCCACCAGCTCCGTATTGTAAAGGTCGTACCTGCTCTCGATGATGTCGGACAGCGCGTTCGCCGTATCAAGTGACGTGAGGCAGGGGATGCCGCGGTACATGGCCTTCCTGTGGATCATCCTGTAGTCGCCGAAGGTGGCGTCCTTTACGGCCCCGGTGTAGACGATGTATTTCAGGATGTCCGTATCCAGAAGCTTCTCGATGTCATCATTCTCCGAGGCGTTGGCCACGGATGTGACCGGGATGCCCAGAGACCTTATGACGTCAGCCGTACCGGTGGTCGCATAGATATCCATGCCCAGGTCGTAGAACCGCTTCGCCAGGGACAGCACCTCCTGATAGTCCGTATCCTCCACGGACAGGAGCACGCCGGCCCGGTTACCGTGATCCACTCCGGGCACGCTCATTCCCGCTGCCGTAAGGCCCTTGAACAGCGCCTCCGCCATGGTTTTTCCTATGCCCAGCACCTCGCCGGTGGACTTCATCTCGGGACCCAGGATCGAATTGGCGTCCATAAACTTCTCAAAGGAGAAGACGGGCACCTTCACCGCGAAGTAAGGCGGCGTCCTGTAAAGCCCCGTGCCGTAGCCCAGGTCGGAGAGCTTCTCGCCCAGCATCACCTTTGACGCCAGGTCCACGATGGGTATGTTCGTAACTTTACTGATATAGGGCACCGTCCTGGACGCCCTGGGGTTTACCTCGATAACATAGAGCTCGTCGTCGTAGATCAGGTACTGAATATTTACCAGGCCCTTCGTCCCCAGAGCTACCGCCAGCTTTTCAGAGCATTCGCAGATCCTCTTAAGGAACCTGTCGTTAAGGTTGAAGGGGGGATAAACGGCAATGGAATCGCCGCTGTGGACGCCTGCTCTCTCTATATGCTCCATGATGCCCGGTATGAGCACGTCGGTGCCGTCTGAGATGACGTCCACCTCAAGCTCTATGCCCGGCATGTATTTGTCTACCAGCACGGGATTCTCTATGCCGCCGGAAAGTATGGTATTCATGTACTTTTCGGTCTGCTCCCTGTTGTGGGAGATGGTCATGCTCTGGCCGCCGATAACATAGGACGGGCGCAGGAGCACGGGATAACCTATGGATTCCGCCGCATTAAGGGCTTCCTCCAGCGTATTGACGCCCATGCCCGCCGGACGCCTGATGCCGAAATTCTCCAGAAGCGCGTCGAAACGGGCCCTGTCCTCCGCTATATCTATTCCTTCGGCTGAAGTACCAAGGATCGGTATGCCGGTAGAATCCAGGACTTTCGTCAGCTTGATGGCCGTCTGTCCGCCGAAGGCCACAACGACTCCCACGGGCTTTTCAACATCGATGATGCCCTGGACATCCTCAGGCGTCAGGGGCTCGAAGTACAGTCTGTCCGCAGTGTCGTAGTCCGTGGAAACCGTCTCGGGATTGTTATTGACTATGACAACATCATAGCCCATCTCCTTCAGCGTCCATACGCAGTGGACGGAGCTGTAGTCGAACTCGATGCCCTGGCCGATGCGGATGGGGCCGGAGCCCAGTACCATTACAACAGGCTTGCCGCTCTTCTTGAAGCTCCTTGCTTCGCATTCGCCGTAGGGCACCGAATAGAAGTAAGGCGTTACCGCGTCGAACTCTGCGCCGCAGGTATCGACCATCTTGTAGCTGTAGCTGAATTCCGGCAGCTCCTCCGCACCGGAAATACGCCTTATAGCCGTGTCGGTATAACCGAGGTTCTTTGCCTCACGGTAAAGCTCCTCCGTAAGGCCGCCCTTCAGCTTCTCCCGGAATTCCGCCAGGCGTTTGACACCGTTTATGAAAAGCCTGTCTATCTTTGTTATCTCGAAGATCTCATCAACGGTGACTCCGGCCTTAAGTGCCTCGTAGACCGTGAAGATCCTTCTGTCGTTCTGCTCCTTCAGTCTTTCCCGTACCGGCGCGTCTGTAAGGGGCGGTGCATCCAGCGTGTCAAAGGAGATCTCCGCGCCCCTGATCGCCTTCATCAGACCGCTCTCAAAGGTCTGGCCGATGGCCATTACCTCGCCGGTGGCCTTCATCTGGGTGCCCAGCTTCCTGCTGGAATCCGCGAATTTCTCGAAGGGCCACTTGGGGAATTTGACCGCAATGTAATCTATGGTAGGCTCAAAGCAGGCGCAGGTCTTGCCCGTTACTTCGTTTTTAATTTCATCCAGGTTATAGCCCAGGGCCAGCTTCGTCGTTATCTTGGCAATGGGGTAGCCGGTGGCCTTTGAAGCAAGCGCCGAGGATCTGGATACCCTGGGATTCACCTCTATTACAGCGTATTCGAAGCTGTCGGGATCCAGGGCGAACTGGCAGTTGCAGCCGCCAACTATACCCAGCTCCGAGATTATCGAGAGCGCCGCGCTCCTCAGCATCTGATACTCTTTGTCAGCCAGTGTCAGTGCCGGAGCCACGACGATGGAATCGCCGGTGTGTATGCCCACGGGATCCACGTTCTCCATGGAGCAGATGGCGATGACGTTGCCGGTGGCATCACGCATGGTCTCGAACTCGATCTCCTTCCATCCGGAGATGCACTTCTCCACCAGTATCTGTGTGATGGGCGACAGGTCCAGTCCGGTTTTGGCGATGATCCGAAGCTCCGCCGCATTGTTTGCTATGCCGCCGCCGGTGCCGCCCAGCGTAAAGGCCGGACGCACGATAACGGGATAGCCAATCTTTTTGGCCACCTTTAACGCCCCGGTCACGGTCTCCGCGATCTCCGAAGCCACTATTGGCTGACCTATCTTCTGCATGGTGACGCGGAACTGCTCCCTGTCCTCCGCCTTGGTGATGGACTCCACATTGGTGCCCAGTATCCGCACGTTGTTCTTCGCCAGCACGCCGGCCCTCTCCAGCTGCATTGCGATGGTAAGGCCGGTCTGGCCGCCCAGTCCCGCCAGCAGGCTGTCGGGCTGTTCCTTCTCGATTATCCTGGCGATGGTCTCCGCGTTCAGAGGCTCCAGGTAGATCTCGTCGGCCAGGTGCTTGTCCGTCATGATGGTGGCCGGGTTGGAATTGACCAGCACCGTATTGATGCCCTCCTCACGGAGTACGCGGCAGGCCTGGGCCCCCGCATAGTCAAATTCCGCTGCCTGGCCCACGACGATGGGGCCGGAGCCTATAATAAGGACTTTTCGTATTCGTTTGTCTTTAGGCATTTTTAAAGTCCTCCATCATTTTTGTAAACCTGTCGAAGAGAAATCCGGTGTCATGGGGTCCGGAGCAGGCCTCGGGATGGAACTGCACCGTAAAGCAGTTCATTCCGGGGTATTCCATGCCCTCGTTGGTGCCGTCGTTGGCGTTCACGAAGGACTCGTATCCGACGCCCTTCAGCGTATCCGCCAGCACCTCGTAGCCGTGGTTCTGGCTGGTGATGAAGGTCCTTCCCGAATTCATATCCTTTACCGGCTGGTTGCCTCCGCGGTGGCCGTATTTCAGCTTTCCTGTGTCGCCGCCCATGGCCAGGGCCGTTATCTGATGTCCCAGGCAGATGCCCATCACCGGCTTTTTGCCCAGAAGCTTTTTCACTTCTCTGATGCTCTTTTTGTTGTCCTTGGGATCGCCGGGGCCGTTTGACAGAACTATGCCGTCGGGGTCGTCCTTCAGGATATCGGAGGCCTTCGTCTCAAAGGGCACCACCGTCACGCAGCAGCCTCTTTTTCTCAGCTTGTCTATGATGCTCCTCTTCACCCCGAAGTCCATAAGCGTGACCCGGTAAAGGGTCTCGCCCTCCGGGGGATATACCTTTTTCTCCTTCGTGCTCACATCCCTGACCACGTCCTTCACCGTGAAGTTTTCGAGCATGCTCATATCCTCCGGGATCTCCTGACAGATCATGGCGTTGAGGACGCCGTATTCGCGGATCGTCCTGGTGAGCTGTCTGGTGTCCACACCGCAGATCCCGGGGATCCCTTGTTTCTTAAGGAATTCGTTCAGGATGCCTTCGCTCCTGAAATTCGACGGCGTATCGCAGAGCTCCCTCACAACGTAGCCGCGGACGGCGCTCTTTCCCTCGAAATCCTCCGGGATCACGCCATAGTTTCCGATAACGGGAAAGGTCTGCAGCACCATCTGCCCCGCATAGCTGGGGTCCGTCAGGGTCTCCAGATAACCCACCATGCCGGTGGTGAAGACCAGCTCACCCACGCCGGTGCATGATGCCCCGATGCTCTTTCCTTCGAATATCTCTCCGTTTGCCAAAATAAGATATGCCACTTTTTCTTCTCCTGTCCGGGCCGTTTTGCTGCCTGTGGGAATTCTGCCCATGCAAAACTCCCTCGCAGCCCGGCCGGATCTTTCATAAACAGGGGGAAACGATGACGCCGTCATCATTTCCCCCCTGCCTTCCCGCTTTTGTTACATCAATGTTGCCGCCATTATGGCTTTTATAGTATGGAGCCTGTTCTCCGCCTCGTCGAAAACGATGGACTGGGGGCCCTTGAAAACATCATCCGTTACCTCCAGCGAATCCACCCCGTATCTCTCGCACATGTCGCCGCCCATGTTAGTCTTCCTGTCGTGGAAGGAGGGCAGGCAGTGCATGAATACAGCGTTTTCGTCGGCCAGAGCCATCAGCTCCTTATTTACCTGATATCCGTAGAGATCGCGGAATCTCTCGTCCCATACCTCCGGGGGCTCGCCCATGGATACCCAGACGTCCGTGTATACGACGTTCCTGCCCTTAACGGCCTCCTTTGGATCCTCAATGAATTCGATGGACCCGCCGCTTATCTTAGCCATCTCCCGGCACTTCTCCACCAGGTCGTGAGCCGGAAGGTATTTCTGAGGGGCGCTGATGGTGCAGTGCACGCCCATCTTTGCGCAGCCCACCAGCATGGAGTTGCCCATGTTGTAGCGGGCGTCGCCCAGGTATACAAGCTTGATCCCTTTAAGATAGCCGAAGCGTTCCTTAATGGTGAGGAAATCCGCCATCACCTGGGTGGGATGGGACTCGTTGGTAAGTCCGTTCCACACGGGGATGCCGCTGAACTCCGCCAGCTCCTCCACCAGGCTCTGCTCGAAGCCCCTGTATTCGATACCGTCGAACATCCTGCCCATTACCCTGGCGGTGTCCTCGACGCTCTCCTTGTTGCCCATCTGATAGCTGTTGGGTGAAAGGTATACCGCGTGCATGCCCAGATCCGCCGCCGCCACCTCGAAGGCGCATCTCGTACGGGTACTGGTCTTTTCAAAGATAAGCGCTATGTTCTTGCCTTCGCACAGCCTGTGGGTGATCCCTTCCTTTTTCTTTTTTTTCAGTTCAGCCGCCAGGTCCAGTATGTACTCTATATCCTCTGCGCTCTGATCCAGCAGTTTTAAAAAGCTCTTTCCCTTAAGTCCCATATCTTCTCCTTACACGCATGCTTCCTTTATGATCTCCGCCGCCTTTAACAGAAGCTCCTCCGGTGTGTTCAGAGGAGGCAGCAGCCTTACCTTGTTCTTTGCCGTCAGGCAGAGGACGCCTTTTTCAAGGCACGCCATTACTACCTCTCCCGCCGGTTTTTCGGTCTCTATACCCGTCATCAGGCCCATGCCGCTGACGCTCTTTACTCCGGGAGCGCCTTCGAATGCTGCCCTCAGTTTTTCGCCCTTTGTCACTACTTCTGCGAGGAATTCATCATCCAGCCTCTCCATGATGCTTAAGGCCCCCGCGCAGCACACGGGATTTCCGCCGAAGGTGGACCCGTTGTCGCCGGGTGAAAAGATGTTCTGAAGCTTCTCCGAAAGCACCGTGGCTCCCAGGGGCAGGCCGCCGCCCAGGCCCTTAGCCGTGGAGAATACATCAGGCTGAATGCCGTAATTCATATATCCGTAGAGCTTTCCGGTCCTGCCGTTGCCGGTCTGCACCTCATCGATGATGAGTATCAGATCCTTCTCCTTCGCATAGGCAGCCGCTTCCTTTACGTATTCCTGAGGAAGCACGTTTACGCCGCCCTCGCCCTGGATGACCTCCATCATGATGCCGGCAGCCTTCACCTCTTCACAGGTCTTCTTCAGTTGGTCGATATCTCCCGGCTCCACCGATACGAAGCCCGGCGTCAGCGGAGTGAAGAGCTCGTGATAATGCTCCTGACCCGTGGCCGCCAGCGTCGTAAGCGTCCTGCCGTGGAAGCTGTTATTCATGGTCACTATGGTGCAGTACTCGCTGCCTCTGTTCTCCGCGGCGTACTTTCTGGCCGCCTTGATGGCCGTCTCGTTTGCCTCCGCACCGGAGTTGGAGAAGAAGACCTTCTTCATCCCCGTTCTCTCGCAGATGGTCTCGGCCAGGTCGGCGCAGGGCTTCGTGTAGTAAAGGTTTGAGGTGTGCTGCACCTTTCCTAATTGCGCCTTTACAGCCTCTGCCCAGATATCATCGGCGTAGCCGAAGGCGTTTACGGCAATGCCGGAGCCCATGTCGATGTACTCTTTTCCGTTCTCATCCCAGGCCAGGGAGCCCTTTCCTTCCGTAATAACGGCAGGGAACCGGGCGTAGGTCCCGGCTATATATTTCTTATCTTTTTCTATGATATTCATCATTCATTCCCCCGTATCCAGGTGCCGGCGCCCTCGTCCGTAAGAAGCTCCATAAGTATGGAGTGAGGTATCGTACCGTCCAGTATTACCGTGTTCTTTACGCCGTGGTTTATGGCGTCCAGGCAGCAGTCCACCTTGGGTATCATGCCGCCGGAGATGATGCCTTCCTTATAAAGCTCCACCGCTTCGTCCACCGTGAGCTCCGGTATCAGCGTGGAGGGGTCGTCCTTGTCCCTGCAGATGCCGGCGATGTCGGTCATCATCAGCATCCTTTCGGCATTTAAGGCCGCCGCCACAAATGCCGCGCCGGTGTCGCCGTTGATGTTCAGGGTGTTTCCTTCTTCATCGCAGGCGATGGTGGAAACCACGGGGATGTAACCGTTGTCCAGAACGTCCCTTACGGGCTTTATATTGATATGCTTTATATCGCCCACATATCCCAGGGCCTCGCTCTTCTTCTTCGCAAGGAGCATCCTTCCGTCTATTCCGGAAAGGCCCAGAGCGTTGCCGCCCTTCATCTGGATAAGGTTCACCAGTGTCTTGTTGATCTTACCCGCCAGCACCATCTGGACGATGTCCACGGTCTCCTTGTCGGTTACCCTCAGGCCGTTTATGAATTCCGGCTCCTTGCCGACTTTTTTCATGAGCTCGTTGATCTCAGGGCCGCCGCCGTGTACGAGAACGATCTTGACGCCTATTAGCCACAGGAGAACTATGTCCTCCATCACCTGCTCCTTCAGCTTCTCGTTCTTCATGGCGTTGCCGCCGTATTTCACCACGACCACCTTGCCGTTGTACTTTTTGATATAGGGAAGCGCCTGTACGAGTACCTCCGAACGCTCCTCATTGGAATATTTACTGGCCATATCAGCTCCTCCGTCAGGTCCTGTAATCGCCGTTTATCTTTACGTAATCGTAGGTGAGGTCGCAGCCCCATGCCGTAGCCTCTTCCTTCCCGTCCTTCAGATCCACATTGATGTTGATCTCCTTCGCGGAAAGAACCTCCTTTGCCAGCTCCTCAGAGAAGGGGATCCCGGCACCGTCTCTGCATACGGCCAGCTCGCCTGCCTCGCTCACGAAGGTGACGTCCACCTTTGTTACGTCTATCTTTGCTCCCGAATAACCGATGGCGCAGAGCACGCGGCCCCAGTTGGCATCAGCCCCGAATACCGCACACTTCAGAAGGTTGGAGCATATGACGGATTTGGCCACCTTTTTGGCTTCCTTTACAAATGCTCCGCCCTTAACGTTGCAGACGATCAGCTTTGATGCGCCCTCGCCGTCGGAGGCCAGAAGCCTTACCAGCGATGTGGTCACCGCATGCAGTGCAGCCTTGAATTTATCGAACTCCGGACCGTAGAAATCGATCTCCTTGTTCCCTGCAAGGCCGTTGGCAAGGATGATGCACATGTCGTTGGTGGACGTGTCACCGTCGATGGAGAGCATGTTGAATGAGTCCTGTATGTCGCTCTGCAGAGCATTCCGGAGCATGGAATCCGATATGCATGCATCGGTGGTGATGAAGCTGAGCATGGTGGCCATGTTGGGATGGATCATGCCGCTGCCCTTTGCTATTCCGCCGATGCGGCAGGTCTTTCCGAAAAGCTCGAACTCGTAGGCCACTTCTTTCTTAATGGTATCTGTGGTCATGATGCCTTCAACACAGTTCCCGCAGCCGTCATAGGAAAGCTCCTGCACCAGGCCGGGTATGGCGTTTTTGAAGGGCTCGATGCTCATCAGCTCGCCGATGACGCCGGTGGACGCCACGCAGATGTCCGATGCGTCAATGCCGAGCTCTGCCGCCAGGAGCTCGCATGTCTGCTCCGCGATCTCGATGCCGTTGTAATTGCAGGTGTTCGCATTGCCCGAATTGCAGATGATGGCCCGCGCATGCCCGTTCTCCAGATGCTTCTTCGTAACGGTAAGGGGCGCGCCCTTCACGAGATTCGTGGTGTAGGTGGCCGCCGCAGTGGCGGGAACATCACTGACGATAAGCGAAAGATCTCTTTTGGGCTTATTCCCCCTGATGCCTGCACGTACGCCCGAAGCCCTGAATCCCTTAGGTGCGCATATACCGCCTTCGATCTTTTTCATCATGACTCCTCCTGTAATTCAAGTCCCGTCGCCTCGTCGGCTCCGAGGATAATGTTCATGTTCTGTATTGCTGCGCCTGACGCTCCCTTGCCCAGGTTGTCGAAGCGGGACACCAGGGTGATCCTGTCTTCATTTCCGAAGACTCCGATCTCCATATCGTCCCTGCCCTCCAGGGCCGCAGCGCTTAAAAATCCGTCCGGATCGGGATCCTCACAAAATCTGACGATCTTTTCACCGCAGTTTTAATCCCTGTACGCTTCCTTTATATCCTTTATGCTCCCCTTTATCTGATCCGTGTGGAGCATGATCACCGTCTCCATCCCCGCGTAGAAGGGAGCCACCACCGGGCAGAATACCGGGGCCTTTTCCAGTCCCGAATATTTCAGCATCTCCGGCAGATGCTTGTGCTGCTGGGTAAGAGCGTACA
>JAFRYJ010000020.1 GCA_017437705.1 Lachnospiraceae bacterium | reverse complement strand
TTCCATATTATTCTCCTTTCACGGTCGTAAATAAACTAAACTTCCTTTACATTGATATTAGCATTTATCAGCGGCCGGGTAAAGGATATCTTATACGGATGAGCCTTACTGAAGCATCTTATTTTCCTTTTTGCTCTTTGCGGACTTAGCCACGATACCCGACAGGAATACCAGGGCCAGAAGGTTGGGAAGAACAAGGAGTCCGTCGAAGAGATCCTGCAGATCCCATACAACGCCGACCTTAAGAACAGCGCCGAGCACCATGAAGCCCATCATCAGGATGGCGAAGGGGATGATCGCCTTCTTGCCCCAAAGGTATTTAACATTCTGCTCTGCAAAGAAGTACCAGCCGATGACGGTGGAGAATGCAAAGAACAGAAGGCAGATGGCAACGAAGGGACTTCCTATAACGCCCAGAGCACCGGAGAACGCAGCCTGAGCAACGGGAGTTCCGGTGGTGCCGCTGGTGATCATTCCGTCAAGAACGCCTGATGAAAGAACAACAAGAGCGGTCATCGTAAGGACGATGAATGTATCTACGAATACGCCGATCATGGCTACTTCGCCCTGCTCCGAAGGATCCTTAACGTCTGCAAGCGCATGTGCATGAGGTGTAGAACCCATACCGGCTTCATTGGAGAACAGGCCTCTCGCAACACCGAATCTCATGGCTGCACGTACCGTGATACCGATAACGGCACCGCCGACAGCCTTGGGACTGAAGGCGCCTACGAAGATCGAGCCGATAGCCCAGGGAACATTCTTTATATTGATTATAAGTACGATAAGTCCGCCTAACAGATAGATGGCTGCCATGATGGGAACGATCTTCTCCGTGAAGCTTGCGATCCTTCTGAGGCCGCCGATGAAGATGAATCCGGCGATGACTGCAAGGATGATGCCCGTAACAAGCTTGGGTACGCTGAAAGCGTCGTTGAACGCATCAGAGATCGAGTTGGTCTGTACCATACAGCCCATGAAGCCCAGAGCGAATACCGCAAGTATTGCAAAGATTATCGCAAGTACCTTGCCGAAACCGTTGTTGAAGGCTGCCTTGATGTAGTAAACAGGTCCGCCGATAACTTCGCCGTCTTCGTTTTTGGTCTTTGTCTTCTGTGCCATATAAGCCTCGGCATAGATCGTTGCCATTCCGAAAAAGGCTGCAAGCCACATCCAGAAGATAGCTCCGGGACCTCCGGAAACAAGGGCTGTCGAACATCCGGCGATATTACCTGTACCTACCTGTGCAGCAATGGCTGTTGCCAGAGCCTGGAATGATGACATGCCGTGCTTGCCGGCTGCTTCGCCCTTTAAGGTGAATCCGCTGAACACCCTCTTCCAGGCGGGCCTGAATCTTCTTATCTGCACGAATTTCGTACGAATGGTAAAGAAGATACCAACGCCTACCAGCACGAACAACAGGATGTTGTTCCACAGAAAACCGTCGACATCAGCGATAAATTGACTAAAGGCTTCCATATTTTTTCCTCCTCTTTTGACACCTCAGACCTGTAAGATTCAAAAGAAAAACCGTATTCCCCCTCCGGAACACGGCAAACAACAGTTAACGCCCTCAAATAAAATACCGAACGCAACACGTTACTTCCGTGCCCCGCCCTTTTCCTTAAGGGTATTATCCTCTGTCCTTTTGCCTGAGAGATTCCGCATATAAATGCGTTGCACCTTCGGCCCTCTTTCGAGCTTCTCCAGAGTCACTCCGTCCCGGTCCCGCTTAAGATAAGCACCTGAGAGTTTTACTCCTTCGGCGGGCATTACGCCGCTCTCCCGGGAACATCATCGTGTTTATTTAATTTGTCAAATACCGGTCTCCGATATTTGATTACTAACATATATCACAGACACTTTAGCGCGTCAATACGTTAGCTTGGTGTACAGAAAAAAATACCGGAAGGGATGATCCCTTCCGGTATCCGTTTGCCTTATACGTGATCGCAGGCTCTTCGATTTATTCGTATGTACAATACTTGAAGAACTTGTATCCCAGAGGGCTTGAGAAGAAGCCCTTAACGCTGGAGTCGATCATGTATGTATCTGTATAGTAATACAGAGGGCAGATAGCGCCGGTGGACATAAGCAGATCCTCAGCTCTGTGCATGAGCTCAAATCTCTTATCCTTGTCGGTACATGTCTTAACGAGGGAGATGATAACATCATAGGTCTCTGCCCATGTGCCGTTCTCAACCTTTACGTCGAAACCGAGATCTGTAAGATCGATGCTGTAAACAGCTGCGTCCTTATGAGCATCGCGGCCGAACTGAGCATCGTTGTTACCTGAAATGGTTACCCACATGTCAAGGAATGAGATGGGATCATTGTAGTCGCCGAGCCAGCCGTTACGTGCGATGGAGTAATCGCCCTGCTTACGTGTCTCAAGGAATGTAGCCCACTCCTGGTTCTCAAGGTTCATTGTGATGCCTACGCCTGCAAGTGCGCTCTGGAGGTACTCGCCGATAGCCTTGTGGCCTTCAGATGTATTGTAGAGATATGTCATTGTAGGGAAGTTGGTGAACTTCTTCTCTGCATCATCCCACTCATAATACTTCTTGAGTACTTCGATAGCTGCATCCCAGTTAGCTTCGTATGCATCTGCAGATACATCGTAGTAACCGATGTAACCGTCGTTATGACCTGCGTTCTGATAGAACTCGGTCTTGCCGTCGGCATCCGTAAGACCCATAGCTACGAAAGAAGAAGCGGGAACCTGGCCTGACTGGCCGATCTCTTCTACGATGTAGTTACGGTCGAACATGATATTGATGGCATTCCTGATCTCTGCTCTTGCATTCTCAGCGTCAGCGCCTGTAAGGCCTGAGTCAGCAGGAAGGATGTCTTCGTTGATGTTCCAGATTACATAATAGGTACCGAGCTGACCTGTTACGATGAACTCATCGGGATATTTCTCCTTAAGGGAAGCGATCTCGTTTGTGGGAACATCGTCGATCATCTGCCAGTCACCGTTCTCGAAGTTTGCAAGCATGTTGTTTGCATCATCGGAAAGGTAGAAGTTGATCTTGTTCATTGTGATGCTGTCGGCATCATAGTAATCTTCGTTCTTCTCGATGGTGATAAGGCTGTTGTGCTCCCAACCCGTCATCTTGTATGCACCGTTTGATACATAGGTTGAAGGATCTGTTGCCCATGCCTCGTCGCCGACTACATCTTCTCTTACAGGGAAGTATGTAGGGAATGCAAGAAGCTCATTCCAGTAAGCGCATTCGTTGTTAAGAGTAACCTTGAGGGTCTTCTCGTCAACTGCTTCTACAGCAAGATCGGGATTCTCTCCGTCGTAACCCTTAACTACCTCGAACATGTAAGCATAGTCTGCACCGGTGTTGGGATCAACGGCTCTCTTCCATGCATACTCGAAATCGTATGCTGTAAGATCCTTGCCGTCTGACCACTTAAGGCCGTCCTTAAGGGTGTAGGTGTATGTTACTGTTCCGTCTTCGTTAACTTCGGGCTCAACAAGCTCTTCTGCGCAGTCAGCTACGAGCTCAAGCGCGCCGTCGTCTGCCTTTTCCCATTTCGCAAGTCCTGAGAAAAGATGAGAGATAACGGTAGCGCCGTCAACTGCAGAGTTAAGTGCGGGGTCGAGTGTTGCGGGCTCAGATGAAAGACATACATTTATTTCATCAGCAGCAACAGGGGGAGCGGGTTCAGTATCTGTCTGATCGCCTGACTCTTCGCCGGACTCTTCGCCTGACTCAACAGCTGACTCAGTGGCAGCTTCTGACTCCTCAGCGTCTTTCTTGCCGCCGCATGCTGCCAGACCGAAGATCATTGTTGCGGCCAGCAGCATAGCTAAGATTTTTTTAGCCATCATGTTTCCTCCTTTAATGATATAGCTATATTCAACTGACTCACATATTATATCACGGAGTCAGATGAAATCAACTTAATTTGAGATCTGCCCGTCATTTCCGTTCCGTGCCGGAAAAAAAACTAATTGATCTCCGCCGTCCTGTGGCACGCCACCAGATGGCCCTTTTCCACTTCCTTAAGCTCCGGCATGCTCTCCGCACAGGCGTCTGTAGCATACATGCATCTTGTCCTGAAGGGGCATCCGGAAGGGGCGTTCAGCGGGCTGGGGATATCGCCGGTAAGGACGATCCTCTTGTTTGCCCTTGCGACCTTCGGATCGGGAACGGGCACCGATGACAGCAGCGACTTGGAATAGGGATGCATGGGGGTATTGTAGATCACCTCCGCATCTGCCATCTCCACCATCTTGCCCAGGTACATAACGGCGATCCTGTCGCTTATGTGCCTTACTACCAGCAGGTCGTGGGCAATGAACAGGTACGTAAGCCCCAGCTTGTCCTGAAGCTCGTCGAACATGTTGATGACCTGGGCCTGGATCGAAACGTCCAGTGCCGATACGGGCTCGTCACAGACGATAAACTCGGGATTTACGGCCAGCGCCCTGGCGATGCCGATCCTCTGCCTCTGGCCGCCGGAGAACTCGTGAGCATATCTTGACGCAGGCTCAGAGTTAAGGCCTACGTAGTCCATGAGCTCAAGGATCCTGTCCCTTCTCTCCTGCTTCGTGGTGTACAGCTTGTGCACATCAAGGGGCTCGCCTATGATGTCGGAAACTGTCATCCTGGGATTAAGGGACGAATAGGGATCCTGGAATACCATGGTGGCTTTCTTTCTGAATTCCTGGATGTCCTTCTTCGTCTCGATCTTCTTGCCGTCGTACCATATCTCTCCGCCGGTGGGCTTGTAAAGATTGAGGATGGTCCTGCCTACGGTAGTTTTGCCGCAGCCGGACTCTCCTACGAGGCCCAGTGTCTCTCCCTTTTTGATGTTGAAGGACACATCATCCACGGCTTTGAGCTTCCTTGTCTTGAAGAAACCTACGGTAACGTCAAAATACTCCTTAAGGTTCTTTATCTCGACCAGGTTCTTTTCCTCTTTTGCGGGGACGTCGTGGAACTTGAAGTCCACACTGTCGTTTTTCAGCTCAAGTGTGCTGTTTTCCTTATCGATATTAACTTCAACCGTGTTCTTTTCTTCACTCACCTGCGCTCACCCCGTCTCTTACATTTACCCAGCATGCCGCATAGTGCTCGTCGTTTATTTTCATGCTTTCGCATTTTTCCCTGAGGCATACCTTCATTGCCTGATCGCACCTGGGTGCGAAGGGACATCCCTCCGGCATGTTCAGAAGGTCTATGGGCGTACCGCTGATGGGCTGCAGCTTCTCGCCGTTGTTGGCCTCGGTGGGTATGGACCGAAGCAGTCCCTTGGTATATTCATGCTTGGGATTGTAGAATATCTCATCAGCAGTTCCCTGCTCGCAGATAGAGCCGGCGTACATAACGATGACCTCGTCGCACATCTGAGCAACGACGCCCAGGTCGTGGGTGATCATTATGATGGCCATGCCCAGCTCTTCCTGCAGCTGCTTCATGATGTCCAGTATCTGCGCCTGGATCGTAACGTCCAGAGCCGTTGTAGGCTCGTCGGCGATAAGGATATCCGGCTCGCAGGCAAGGGCCATGGCTATCATGACACGCTGCCTCATGCCGCCCGAGAACTCATAGGGGTACTGCTTCATACGCTTTTCGGGCTCGTCGACGTTGACCATCTTGAGCATCTCTACCGCCCTGTCCCAGGCCTGCTCCTTGTTTCTTCCGGTATGGAGAAGGATCGCCTCCATTAGCTGATGGCCGATGGTATATGTGGGATTTAAAGACGTCATGGGGTCCTGGAAAATGATGGATATCCTGTTTCCTCTGATGTCCTT
>JAFRYJ010000301.1 GCA_017437705.1 Lachnospiraceae bacterium | reverse complement strand
GGGCGTTTACAAGCTGCCCCAGGGCACCTATTTCACCTATGCAAACGGTGAGCTTAAGACCGTAAGGTATTTCGAGACCACCTTCGATCCCAAAAAGCGCTCCGTTGATGAAGCCGTTGACAGGATCGACGAGATCGTGGAGTCCTCCGTGGAATATCATAAGATCGCTGATGTTGAGGTCGGCGGATTCCTTTCCGGCGGCGTGGATTCAAGCTACATCACTTCTGTGGCAAAGCCCCAGAAGACGTATTCGGTGGGCTTCAATCTGAAGGGCTTCGACGAGACCAGCCTGGCAGGGAACCTGTCTGATATCCTGGGGATCTCCAACAAGATAAGGGAGATCACCCCGGACGAATTCTTCGATGCGCTTCCGAAGGTGCAGTATTACTCGGATGAGCCCCATGCAAACCTTTCCGCAGTGCCTCTTTTCTTCCTTTCGGAACTGGCCGCAAAGGATGTAAAGGTAGTTCTTTCCGGCGAGGGAGCGGATGAATTCTTCGGCGGCTACGACTGGTACATCGAGAGCGAGGCGTCCAGAAGATACAGGAAAATGCCCAAGGGCTTCAGAAGCGCCATGTCGAAGACGCTTGGCAAGATCCCCCAGTCCCATATGAAGAGATTCTTCAAGGCGAATAATGAAGAGGTGGAGGATACGTATATCGGCCAGGCTTTCATCATGAGCGACAAAGAGGCGAATTATTACCTCACACCCGCATACAAGAGGGACATCACCTTTAAGGACGTTACGGCGCCTTATTACAAAAAAGTAAAGGGCTGCGACGATCTTACGAAGAAGATGTATCTCGATATGAATCTCTGGCTTGTGGGCGATATCCTGCTCAAGGCCGACAAAATGACCATGGCCCATTCCCTTGAGCTCCGCGTTCCCTATCTGGACAAGGAGGTATGGAACGTGGCCAGGACCCTTACTTCAGAGCAGAAAATGAAGGGCAGGGAGACGAAGAGGGCTTTCAGGAAGGCCGCACACAGGCATATACCCGAGGAGTGGTCAAAGAGAAAGAAAGCAGGATTTATGGTTCCCTTCCGCGTATGGGTCAAAAAGGAGAAATACGCAAAGAGGGTAAGGGAATACTTCAATAAGGAATTTGCAGCCATATTCTTCGACACCTTCAAACTCAACAAGCTTCTGGACGATCATATCGCCGGAACGAAGAATAACGGAAGAAAGATATATACGATCTATTCATTCCTTCTCTGGTACGAGCAGTATTTCGTACTGGACAGAACGGACCAGATCGCCTGAAATATCTGAAGACTTAAAAGGGGGCTTTAAGCCTCCTTTTTTGATGCTTAAACGGTTTTATCAAATGCATAAAATGCAGGTAGATTATTCATTTTTTTGCGATCCTGTGGTAAAATTCTTATAACTATCGTGTTCAGGAGGTCAACTGCCGAAATGAGTGATAATAACGATGTACTGCAGCGCATAAGGGCTGAATACAAAACATTTTCCAAGGGACAGAAAAGGATCGCGGACTATATCGAGCAGCATTATGAGAAGACCACAAAAATGACGGCCACAAAGCTGGGCGAGGCGTCAATCGTATCCGAGTCCACAGTCGTGAGATTCGCCACGCAGCTGGGCTACGAGGGCTATCCGGAGTTCCAGAAGGCCCTCCAGAAAAGGATCAGGAACAAGATCAATTCGGTCCAGAGACTCATGATCACTTACGATGAGCTGACAGAGGACGATGCCTGTGAGATGGTCCTCAAAACGGACCTGGAGAACCTGAAGCGCACCTATGAGGAGATGGATCCCACAGCCTATAAGAAGGCTGCAAGAATGATCGTCGAATCAAAGCATATCTATATAGTCGCCGGGCGGAGCACCAATGTGCTCTCCGAGTTCATGAGGCATTATCTTTCCTACATCATCGATGATGTAAGAGTAGTCGAGTCCGGAAACATAGCCGAGACGCTGGAGGAGATGTACAGCCTCAGCGCCTCCGATACTGTCATCGGCATCAGCTTTCCCAGGTATTCGGCGAACACGTCGGAGACCCTCAGGTACTCGAGAGAGTCCGGTGCCGGCATCATCGCCATAACGGATTCGGATATTTCGCCGATCTCGAAGATGGCTGACGTATGCCTTTATGCCAAGAGCGACATGGCCTCCATTGCGGATTCCCTGGTGGCGCCTTTAAGCGTGGTCAACGCCCTTATAACGACGGTCAGCATGCTCAAGAAGGAAGAGACGGTTAACACCATGAGCCGCATGGAGAAGCTGTGGGCGGAATACGGCGTATACGGATCCGACAGCGAGATATCCGGAAATGAATAAGGTAATTGTCGTCGGAGGCGGCGCAGCGGGAATGATGGCTGCCATAGCGGCATCATCCCGGGGCTGCGGGACCGTCATTCTGGAGAAAAACGAAAAGACCGGCAAAAAGCTTTACATAACCGGCAAGGGAAGATGCAACCTGATGAATGACTGCGACGAGGAGACCTTCCTCAAAAACGTGGTCACGAATCCCCGCTTCCTTTACAGCTCAATTTACGGCCTGGGGCCTTCGGAGACCCGGCGCATGTTCGAGGACATGGGCCTGTCCCTGAAGACGGAGAGAGGCAGCAGGGTATTCCCCGTTTCGGATAAGAGCTCCGACGTTATAAAGGCCCTCAACGCAAGGCTCAGGGAGCTGGGAGTCAAGGTGCTCACCGGCACCGCCGTTTCTTCCGTCGAGGTAAAAAATGGACGGGCAGCGGGAGTGATACTGTCAGACGGCACCCATATGCGGTCCGATGCGGTCATACTTGCCACAGGCGGCCTTTCATATCCTCTTACCGGGTCTACCGGAGACGGTCTGAGGATCGCGGAGGAGACCGGCCACCGGGTCATACCCTGCATCCCGTCCCTCACGGGCCTTAACCTACAGGAAGGC
>JAFRYJ010000300.1 GCA_017437705.1 Lachnospiraceae bacterium | reverse complement strand
CCCTGTTTTTATGCATTTCAGTGCTTTTATACATAGAAAAATGCATAAACCGCCTTTATTAACCTTCTGCTTTATTATAGAATATACAGTAATAGTTATAGGCTGATGCCGGGCTCATTGCAGCCGCGGCCGCCATGCCTTCTGATGATGCATATCCCGGAAGGCAAATAACAGTTCTGGAGGAAATATGAAAAGAGTATCTGCAAAAATCAAATGGGTATTTGCCATAGGCCAGCTGGGATGGTCTATTCTTTCAGGCATCATAGCCAATCTTCTCGTTAACTTTTATCTGCCGGATTCCACGGACAACGGCGTTATCACCTTTGTTACCAGCGCCACCTTTATTGGGCTTACGGTAATAGGCATCATCACTGCCTGCGGAAGGATCGTCGATGCGGTAACGGACCCGTGGATCGCCAGCAAATCCGACAACTGCAGCAGCAAGCTGGGTAAAAGGATACCGTTCATGAGGTATTCGGCGCTGCCCTTTGCCATTGTAACGGTACTTATTTTCTGCTGTCCCGTAAGAGGGGAGTCGGTGATAAACATCATATGGCTGGCTGTTACGCTCATACTGTTCTATATCTTTATGACGGCCTACTGTACGCCTTATAATGCGCTGATCCCCGTGCTCGGCAGGGATCAGAAGGACAGGATGGATATCTCCACCTATATCTCGCTTACATACATCGTAGGTACCGGCATCGCCTTTTCGGGAAAGATGATCTGGGAAGCGGTTCAGTCTGCCACGGGCTGGGATTATTACCTCTGCGCAAGGCTGGTGCTGGCGGTGCTTGCAGTTATCGCTTTCATCTGCATGATCATCCCCGCCTTCGTTATCAAGGAAAAGGACTACGACAATACGCCTCCCGTCAAGGAGAATGCGTTCAAGTCCCTCAGCAAGACATTCAGGAACAGACACTTCAGAGTGTTCGTTCTTTCCGACATCATCTACTGGATCGGAATAACCATATTCAACACGGGATTCATTTATTATGTGGAGGTCCTGCTGGGGCTCGATAACTACATGATTTTGTTCATATTCATGACGCTGGTGACCTTCGTATGTTATCCCATCGTCAACATCCTGTCCAGAAAGTACGGCAAGAAAAAGCTGCTGATCGCGGGCTTTGCCCTGTTCGGCCTGGCATTTCTTGTATCGTCCTTCGCGGGCAAGGTATCGTTTATACCCAATGAGATCTACGGATACATCATCTGTATCCTTGTAGGCGTGCCTCTTTCGGTGCTGGGAGTTATACCCCAGGCCATCGTTGCGGACATCGCGGAGAGCGATTATATAGAGACCGGGGAGAACAGGGACGCCATGTTCTACGCGGCAAGGACCTTCGCGTTCAAGCTGGGTCAGTCCATTGCCATGATCATCTTCACGTCGCTGGCAGTCATCGGACAGTATACCGATACCGGCTCAGCGGGGCAGGAGATCATAAGGAATGACGGGACCGGCTACCGTATAAGCCTTGTAATAGCGCTGTTCCTCTGCCTTATTGCCATGGCGATAATCGTTTTCTACAAGGAAAAGGTGGTTATGGACATCATCGAGAAGGGGCACGAGGCTGAAGCGCTCGGAGCCTCCGAAAATGCCGGGGAGCAGAGCTGATAAGATATGATAAAGCTTACCTACACATCAGACGGTATTCTGTATACTGCGGAAGAGACCGACGAAAACGTGATCCTTGAAGAGGTTTTTGAAGGGGAACGCCACAGGGTAAAAGCGACCGCAAAAAGGGATCTGGAGCTGAAGGATGCGGCCATCGAATTCACAAGGTATTTTGAAGATGATGACCGCATAATGGCCAACGGATATCAGTCCTGGACCGAGACGAAGGAATTCGAGAAGGGCGAGTATCTGAACGACCTGAAGGCCGGGCCGCGGCCCGTGACCAGCTATTTCAAGTTCAGATACTACGGATCCCAGGCCTTCTGGGATCTGCCGAAGGGCCGGCTCCAGGGCTTTGACTTCAGCTGGATAAACGGCAGGGATCCGCTTTTCATCGGCAGCTTCAATCATAAAAACGCATACCTTCTTATCTGGTTCTTCAGAAAGGACAACAGGATACTGCTGCAGAGCGACATCGACGGAAGAGTCCTTAAGGCCGGCGAGAGCTTTACCGTTTTCGACTATATGCTGTCGGACAGAGGTGATGCCTATTTCGCGTCCTACACACCGGTGACCGAAAGGAAGCTGTTCGGCTATACGTCATGGTACAACCATTATCAGAACATAAACGAACAGCTCATCTTCAACGCCATAGAACAGGCTGACAGCCGATTTGACCTCTTCCAGATAGACGACGGATTTGAGACATATGTGGGAGACTGGCTCTCGGTGGACAGGAAGAAATTCCCCACCGGGCTTAAGCCGGTGGTGGACAGGATCCATGAAAAGGGCATGATGGCCGGCATATGGCTGGCCCCCTTCGTTGCCGAGGAGAAGTCTCAGCTTATGTACGATCACCCCGATTGGTTCCCGATCCATCCCAAAAAGGGCAGAAGGATATATGCCGGCAGCAACTGGTCAAATGACTGCCCGCTGGATCTGAATATACCGGAGGCAGTGGAATACATCAGAAAAAGCCTCCGTCATTACGTGGAGCTGGGATTCGATTTCTTCAAGCTGGATTTCCTGTACGCGGTAAATCTGAAGCCTCTTTACGGAAAGACAAGATGCGAGACCTCGGAATTCGCCTACAGCCTGCTCCGGGAGGAGCTTGCCGGCAAGCTTATACTGGGCTGCGGAGCCACACTTTCGAACGCCTTTGAGCGCTTTGAGTACATGCGTGTGGGGCCCGATGTATCTTTAAGCTTCGACGATGCTCCTTACATGAGCATCTTCCATCCGGAGAGGGTATCAACAAAGAATACGATACTGAATTCCGTTTTCAGGAGCTGCCTCGACGGGCACATGTTCCTTAACGATCCGGATGTATTTCTTCTGAGGGATGAAAACATCAAGCTGAACCCGGAGCAGCGGAAGAGCCTTACGACGATGAACGCCCTGTTCGGTTCGCTTCTGATGACATCGGACGATATCGGCTCCTATGATGAAGGAAAAAGGGAGATACTGGAGAATGCCCTGGATCTTTTCCGCAGCAGGAAGAATGTTTCATATTCCAGAAACGGAAGGAAGCTCCGTGTGGAATATGAGCAGGCCGGAGTAAAAAAGAGCTTTGAGTATGATATTAAAAAGGGAACGATGAGATGACAGACAGATCTGCGGTTATATTCGGCAATAAGGTCGATCAGAAGACACTGCGAAAAGCCGAAAAAAGCAAACAGAAGTATATTAAGAAATACGGCGACGATTCGGGAAAGGATTACCGTTTTTCCTCGGAGGCCATAGGCACCCTTGCACATCTCGACGCAAGGAAGCTGGTGCTGTCAGACAGGGAAGAGCCCCTTTCCGGGAACCCGCTGGTGGTTGGGAACATAAGGATGGGCTTCGGCCATTACCGTATAAGCATAGCGATGGCATCATGC
Organism: Lachnospiraceae bacterium; assembly: GCA_017437705.1. Next base: position 4,097 of record JAFRYJ010000300.1, on the reverse strand, counting down.
GCCAAGGCTCTGGGATACACGCCGTACTGGCTGGATCTGGCCGGCTTCGACGCCACGGGCTCAAAGATGATACGGGAGCAGAACGACCTTTATTCAAAAGCCTCCCGCATATCCCAGAAGTCCCGGATATTCAACAGCCTTTTCTGGGAGCCCTTAAACAGTGAGGGCTTCAAAAAGCTGACATACAACGCCAAAGACCAGAAGAATTCGGAACTGCTGGTGCCGCTAATGGCATCACTGCCTAAGGATGTGCCCTATATCGCCACCCATGTATGGCCCAGCCAGGCAGCGATCCACGCCGGGATGACACATGTGGTCATCGCCATACCCGACAACTGGCCCATGGCCCTGCATCTTTCCGAGGGAGCCATCCACACGGTACAGACGCCCTTCGCATGGCTGGGTTACAAAATGATGAACGGCTTTGCAAAGAGCCCGCTTCAGGGCATTCCGGAGAAGTATCTGAAGATGGTGGGCATGTATGTGGATCACGAGCTTTTAAAGGATCTGGAGGAGGATAATGCCTTAAGGATACGCCGCGCAAACGGTGAAGCACCGCTTAGATTCCTTCTTACCGTAGGAGGCGCCGGCGCGGGTTATAAGCAGTTCCTTTCTGTCGTAAGACACCTGCTGCCTTATGTTAAAGAGGGCAGGGCAGCCATGTTCATTAATTTCGGCGATCACAAAGACGTGCTGGATAAAATGAAAAACGAGCTTTCCGGCGTGGAACTTAAGGAATTCGTCAACTGTTATGATGAGCTCTGTCAGTATGTAAAAGACATAAGAGGGCAGCGTGCTGAGGGAGTGACCGTTATCTGTGATGATGACATTTTCAATGCGGTATATGCCACGAATATACTGATGCCGGAGTCGGACATACTGATCACCAAGCCTTCGGAGCTTGCCTATTATCCGATACCGAAGATCTTCATGCAGCATATAGGCGGCCATGAGGTCTACGGAGCCATATGCTCCAGGGAATCGGGGGACGGCACCTTTGAATGCGCAGAGGAAAAGTCCATGAACGCCATGCTTGACAGGATGCTCAACGATCCCGAAATACTTACACACATGTGCGGCCGAATAAACGAGCTTAAGTCCCGGGGATACTATAACGGGGCATACGAATGCGTAAGGCTGGCCGCGGGCACTTATGAAAACGACTGAGGCGGTGACTATGGAGCAGGCGCGTACGGACGTTAAGGCAATTGCGAAATTTGCGGAGCATTTCGGCTGCAGGCCGGAGCATATAGTTCGTGCTCCGGGCAGAACGGAGATGATGGGCAATCATACGGACCATCAGCACGGAAGGGTCATTGCGGCTCCCGTAGATCTGATGATACACGGGTATATAAAGGAGACGGATGACGGACGTGCTCACATATATTCCGAGGGCTACGGCGCGTTTGAGATCGATCTCCGGGATACGGGCGTAAAAGAGGATGAATACGGCACGGCGGAAGCCCTTGTAAGAGGGATGGCTGCGGCCTTTGCCAATGCAGAGGGCAAAGGCTTTATGGCGTATATAAATTCCGATATTCCTCAGGGCAGCGGGCTTTCAAGCTCGGCAGCCTTCGAGATACTTACAGGGCGGATCCTTTCCCGCATCACGGGTGAAGAGAAGACGCCCCTTGAGCTGGCAAAGGCCGGGCAGAGGGCTGAAAACCTGTACTTTTTAAAGCCCTGCGGGCTTATGGACCAGACGGCCTGTGCATCAAAAGGCATAACTGCCATCGATTTTAAGGACCCGGAGCAGCCGGAGATAAAACAGCTTGAGCTTGATATAAAGAAAGCGGGATATGCGCTCTGCATTATAAAATGCGGAGCAGGACACGAGGAGCTTACGGGAGAGTACAGGGCCATCACGGATGAGCTCTCGAAGATAGACGCCTATTTCGGCAGGACAGCTTTAAGGGACGTGCCGGAGCAGGATTTTTATGATGAGCTTGCGAACCTGAGAAAAGCCTTCGGCGACAGGGCCGTTCTTCGCGCCATGCATGTTTATGATGAAAACGCCAGGGTAGAGCAGGCGGTGAATGCCATTGAGTCCGGAGATATGAATGGCTTTCTTGAGCTTGTAAAGGCGTCGGGCAGGTCGTCGGCAGAGCTTCTGCAGAACATCATACCGGCGGGGAGCATAATGCATCAGGAAATGGCTGCGGCCATAGTGCTGGCGGAAAAGGCCCTTGCAGGAAGCGGAGCCGTAAGAGTCCACGGCGGCGGCTTTGCCGGTACCATACAGGCATATGTTCCTCTTGAAATGAAGGAACGCTTCAGGTCCTTTATGGATGGATACCTCGGCGAAGGCTCCTGCATGTTTTTAAATGTGATATAAAGGATTATTGCAGCAGCAGTTGATCACGCAGCCCGGGAAACCCCGGGCTGTATTTTTGCGCGGGTTGTGATAGAATCAAGAAAACTCAGCAAACAGCGGGACGGCCTGGGATAAGCGCAGGTTCGGTCCCGGTCGCGTGAATATTTACCCGGGGAGGTGCCGTTTTGGCAGACAGAAGTTTATTTTTATCGGATCTTGACGAGACATTACTGACGAGGGACAAAAGGATAACGGAAAGAACGAGAAAGGCTCTGGACGATTTCGCTGAAAGAGGCGGTGTCTTCGCGATCAGCACGGGGAGGCCGCTGATGAGCGCCGAGGAGGTCTGCCGCACCATGGAACTGGATTATCCCGGCAGCTACATCGTATCCTTCAACGGGGCGCTGATAACGGAAGCCCACGGCGGCGGGGAAGTGTACAGGGCCGGAATTGCTATCGATGATGCTTTTGAGATCATGGATATGGCCGACAGGCGGGGCATATACATTCAGGCATACAGGGGACCGTATATCCTTGCAAAGGAATACAACGAACACAGCGCGCACTATATCAGCTTCATACACTGCCCGCTGATCATTTTCAGGGATATCAAAAAAGAGATGACGGAGCCCCCCTGCAAGCTTCTTGCCATAGACGCCGACAGGGAAAAGCTGACGGCCCTGAGAGACGAGATCGCGGAAAAGCTCGGCGACCGCACAAAGATGGCTTTCTCCAGCAGGAGCTACCTTGAGATCTTTTCGAAGGAAGCTGGAAAGGGCAGGGCGCTGAGGTATCTGGCAAAGTATCTCGGGATACCTGAGGAGCGCACCTATGCCGCCGGCGACATGGAAAACGACATGGAGATGATCGAGATGGCAGGCACCGGCATTGCCATGATAAACGGTGCGGATAAGATAAAAGCAGCGGCAGACGTCGTCACGGAAGAGGATAACAACCACGACGGGCTGGCGAAATACATCGATGCTATGTGATCGAACTGAATAACTGTAATAAACTCAAACAGGTATTCTTTACGCCGAACACTTAAGGGGTCCTGCAGTGTAAAGAATACCTGTTTTGTATCCGGTGGTCAGAGCGGTCCTGAAGGGCACTGTAAATCCCTTTTCTTACCCGATCTCATCCAGTGTGAGCTCGTGGCCGTACCTTTCGCCGTAGCTTTCGAAGAGTATCTTAAGTGCGGATATCATATAGTCCATATCCTTTGCTCCTGCGGTCTCAAGGCATGAGTGCATGGAAAGCTGGGGCAGGCCCACATCGGCTATGGTGATGGACACGTGGGATTCGGAGATGTAGCCCAGCGTGGAACCGCACCTCAGGTCGGCGTTTACGTAATAATGCTGGTAAGGCACTCCGGCTTTGTCGCATATCATCTTGAAGAACGCGGCAGAAAGGTCGTCCGTGCCGTAATGGCCCGAGGAATTGAATTTTATAACGATGCCCTTGTTCAGCGAGGGCGAGTTCTGCCTGTCTGCCAGCTCCGGATAATTGGGATGGGTACCGTGGGCATTGTCGCAGGACGCCATAAAGCTGGCTGCCAGCAGCCTGAGGAAGTATTCCTCCGAAAGCTCCAGAGAAAATGCGATCCTCTTGAGTGTATCGTAAAGGAAGGTAGAGTCCGCTCCCTGCTGGGTCCGGCTGCCTATCTCCTCGTTGTTGAAGAGGATGCACACGGGGATGCTCTTTCCCGTGCCGGACTCAAGAAAGGCCATAAGCGATGCATAGGAACCCTCCAGGTCGTCGAGTCTGGGGCAGCAGATGATGT
>JAFRYJ010000299.1 GCA_017437705.1 Lachnospiraceae bacterium | reverse complement strand
GGCCGGCAGCTCCTGGCCAAAACGGATATCGTGCCTGAAATGGTTATAGTAAGCGCTCCGGGCAGCGCTTACAGGACAGCGGGCAGACAGCGCCTGGACCAGGCCGTTCCCTATTTCTTCCCCGGCACCACGATGGCGGGGATCCTGCACTACGGCAATAATACCGAAGTATATGCGGACACGCTTGATGAATGCAGATATCTTATCTGTATAAAGCCGCTGGTTTCCCATGTGGATGAAGGTTTTTATACCGGAGGCATCGACAGGGAACTGGTGACCACGGTGGTATTCATCATCGACGCGGAGCAGCGCGAGGTGGTGCATATCAAAGTCATCGGGACAGACGTGCCCGGAGCAACTGTTGACTTTGGTGCAAATAAGGGTAAGCCGAAATATGAGGAGGCTGAACAGTATATCCTGGACTTTCTTGACGGAATGGAGTAACTTATTCCGGCCGGGGATCGGATCCCCGGCTCTATAAACTACGGTCCAGGTAAACTTTTACGGAGTAACTGAAATGAGATCCAAGCTTACGGCAGTATTTATAATTATCCTTGCACTGCTGATGCAGGCGGCCTGCGGCGGCGGGACGGGCAAGGATGAACAGACCAGCTCACAGGATACGTCCGGGCAGACGGAAACAGAAAAGCCGGCGGAGACCGAAAGCAGGGCTCCCGATCCGTCGCCGGAAGAAACGGAAGAATGGGTGGCATCACTTGTCAGCGATGCCGTACAGAAGCTTTCCGACGAAGGCATTATAGCCGTATCATTCGAAGACTATGACATGATGATCCCCTTCGTTGAAGGAGACAAGGGTGAAATGGTCCCCGATTTCAGCGACGAAGCCAAAGGCCGGGAGCTGACAGAGGAATTCTCCTTAAGCGGCGGCCGGATGATCATTTCCGAAAACGGTGAGGTGCTCTGTACTTCGAAAAGATTAAGGCGCACGGACCCCGTGCCCTATTTCTTCCCTTCGGGGAGCACCGGCATCCTGATCTACGATACGAATAATACGGAGGCATTTGCGGACAGCCTGGATGACTGCAGATACCTGGTTTATTACAGGGGTTTCGAGTCGAAGACGGACAAGGCCTATTACAACAACACCTACGACCGCATTCATGTGACGACGGTGGTGTTCATCATCGATACTGAGACCCGCAAGGTCGTACATATGGAAACAGTAGGCACCGACGCGCCGGGCAACATCACGGATGATCGTAAGGGCAAGGTGCTTTACGACAGAGCGGAAGGGTATATAAGAGGCCTGGCCGATAAATGACGGGTTGAAAGTCCTGATCCATAAACAGTAAAGACCGGGAGTATGCTTAAAAACTGCGGACATTACGCAGCCCTAAAGCATAACTCCCGTTATTTGTTTCAGCGGGCATACGGTCCCTTAATGTCCTTGACATATCCACTTTTATACTTTATCATAGTACCGTGCTAATCTAAAAAAGTGAACCTTTACCGGTTTATTATGGATGGAGGGAAACATAATGAAAAAACTCTTAACACTCATTTTGGCAATTGCAATGGTTTTAAGCCTTACGGCCTGCGGTGACAAAAAGGAAGATGCAGAGCCGACGGAGTCCGGATCCGAAGCTGTGGACACGGACGAGAGCGAAGATGATACGGAGGAAGAGGGCTTAAAATACGACAAGGTCATCATCGGCGTAGATGACACCTTCGCACCCATGGGCTTCAGGGACGACAACAACGAGCTTACCGGCTTCGATATCGAGCTGGCACAGGCCGTGTTCGACAAGCTGGGCATCAAGGTAGAATTCCAGGTCATCAACTGGGCCATGAAGGAAGAGGAGCTCAACCAGGGCAACATCGACATGATCTGGAACGGCTACACCATCACGGATCAGAGAAAGGAAAAGGTAGCTTTCTCCCATGCATATCTTGACAACAAACAGGTCATCGTAGTGCTTGCGGAGTCGGGCATCAAGACCTTTGACGATCTTGAGGGCAAGGTAGTCGCCACCCAGGAGGATTCGGCTTCCATAGAAGCTCTCGACGATAATCCCGAATTCAGGGATTCCCTGGGAGAGATCGTAACGTTCTCGACCTTCGACGAGGCAATCCTCGACCTTGAGGCGGGAAGATCCGATGCGGTTGTTGCAGACAGCGTGCTGCTTGATTACATCATCGCTCATAAGGACGATCCTTCTGCATACGTTATACTGGATCAGGATCTCGGTTCCGAGGAATTCGGCATCGGCTTCAGAAAGGACGATACAGCGCTTCTTGAAGCTGTTGAAGAAGCCTATGATGAGCTCATGGAAGACGGTACGATCCCCGCACTGTCAGAAAAATGGTTCGGCGACAAGGATGTTGCAAAATAACCCGGGGTGAATACCCTTACACGTGATCAATAAGACGAAAAACGCCGGGACTCCCGGCGTTTTCGTGAATTTTCGGGTGTTTTTATGGATTATATCATCAGGATCACACCACAGATACTGGACGGACTTTCCGTTACCCTCAGCGTTTTCGCGGTAACGCTGGTGCTGTCGCTGCCCCTGGGCATTCTGATAGCTTTATGCCGCGTGTCTAAAAACAGGGTGCTGAGGGGAGTGTCCGGCTTCTACACATGGATATTAAGGGGAACGCCCCTGATGCTGCAGATGTTCCTCATCTTCTTCGGACTGCCCGCCGTGGGCATCAGGCTCTTCGGCAGGGCGAGGATGCCCTATGTGTATCTGGCATTTGTTCTCAACTATGCCGCATATTATGCGGAGATCATAAGGTCCGGCGTCCAGTCGATAGAGACGGGCCAGAGGGAGGCGGCAACTATCCTGGGGCTTTCGCCGTTCCAGACCTTTAAAAACGTCGTCCTGCCTCAGGTAATTAAGAAGACGCTTCCCGCCATCGGAAACGAGGTCATAAATCTCATAAAGGATACGTCCTTCGTTTATGCGCTGGGACTTACGGAGATCTTCAAGATAGCGAAGAGCATCTCCACCCGTGATGTCACGCTGGTGCCGTACATTATCGTCGGCATTATCTATCTCATATTTACGGGTGTTATCACGAAGCTCCTTAATCTGGCGGAAAGGAAGGTTTATTATGACGAATAATGCCCTCCTGAACGTTACGGATATACACAAGACCTTT
>JAFRYJ010000298.1 GCA_017437705.1 Lachnospiraceae bacterium | reverse complement strand
CGGCATCAGGATCCAGCACCCCCAGGTGATGATCGACGAAGCCCAGTACGGGGAAATGCATGAATACCTGCCGCCGGCCGATTATAAGCTTACATATAAGGCGAAGAGCGGGCGGGGCGTTTACAGCTTCTGCATGTGTCCCGGCGGCTATGTCGTAAATTCTTCCTCAGAGCCTGGCAGGTTGTGCGTAAACGGCATGAGCGACCGCGGAAGGGACTCGGGGAATGCAAATTCGGCGATCGTAGTCACCGTAAGCCCGGAAGATTATTATAAGGATTCCCCTTTGGACGGCATCGAATTCCAGAGAGAGCTGGAGGAAAGAGCTTACAGGGCAGGAGGCTCGGACGGATCGGTACCGGTGCAGCTGTTTGCCGACTACAGGGCGGAACGGATGTCGGAAGCCTTCGGCGATGTAAGGCCGTGTACCAGGGGAAAAACGGCTTTTGCCGACGTAAATAAGGTTTTCCCCGGGTTTATAAACAGAGACATAAAGGAGGCCGTAACAGCCTTCGGCGAAAAGATAAAGGGCTTCAACAGGGATGATGCGCTGATATATGCTGTGGAGAGCAGGACATCATCACCTGTAAGGATAAAAAGAGACGCGGACCTGAATGCCTGTGTAAAGGGCATCTATCCATGCGGTGAGGGAGCGGGATACGCGGGCGGCATCACATCCGCCGCAATGGACGGAATGAGGGCTGCCGAAACGATAATACGGAAATATGCAGCTTCAGAGGGTGGATCATGAGAGATTTCAGCAAGAAAAAAAGAATAGTCATAAAGGTGGGATCATCCAGCCTGATTTATAAAAATACCCAGGCGCTGGACCTGGGCAGGATGGATATCCTGGTGCGCTGCACCTGCGACATAAAAAACAGCGGCAGGGATGTGGCAATGGTATCATCGGGAGCCATAGTTGCAGGTAAAAAACACCTTGGGCTTGAAAGCGCCGAAACACTGTGCCTGAAACAGGCCTGTGCATCGGTGGGACAGGGCATACTGATGACGACTTATCAGAAGCTGTTTTCCGAATACAACAACAAGACGTCGCAGATACTGCTGACAAAGGATATCGTCCTTAACGAGACCAGGATGTTCGATGCAAAGAACACCTTCAACACACTTTTCGAAATGGGAGTTATCCCCGTTATAAACGAGAACGACACCATATCCACCGACGAGATAAGGTTCGGCGACAACGACACTCTGTCGGCGGTGGTGGCTGCGATCTCCGGGGCGGATCTTCTGATAATGCTTTCGGACATCGACGGGCTGTTCACAGCGGATCCCTACGTGGATGAAAACGCGAGACTCATCACGGAGGTGGAGGAGATCAGCGACGACATCCAGGATATGGCACGGAAATCCTCCTCAAACGTGGGTACCGGAGGCATGCAGACGAAGATAACGGCGGCGAAGATCGCCAACGATTCGGGCTGCGACATGGTGATCGCCAACGGAAACGATTTCAGGAATATATCCAGGATCATGGCGGGAGAAGAGATAGGCACTCTGTTCAAGGCACACAGGGTAAAGGATTTTAACGTCAGGGAATTCATCATCAACTGGAATAAGAGGTAACGAAATGCTTGAAGAGATCGGAAAAAGGGCAAAGGAAGCGGCTTACGAGCTGACATTTGAGGACTTTGTACACATCAATAAGGCGCTGAGGGATGTGGCCGTGGAGCTTCTCCGCCATAAGGAAGAGATACTTAAGGCCAATGAAATGGACATGGAAAACGCCCGTAATAAGGGCATGTCCCAGTCTCTTCAGGACAGGCTCCTTCTGACGGAGGACAGGCTTAAATATATGGCAGAGGGACTGAGGCAGATAGCCGACCTTCAGAGCCCCGTGGGAAAGATCATGGATTCATGGACCAGGGACAACGGTCTCACCATAGTGAAAAAAGCCGTTCCCATTGGTGTTATCGGCGCGATATATGAATCACGTCCCAATGTAACGACCGACATTTTCGGCCTGTGTTTCAAAACCCAGAACGTCGTTATTCTAAGGGGCGGCAGCGACTGCATCAATTCCAACAAGGCGCTGGTGGACGTCATCAGGGAGACGCTTAAGTGGAACGGCATGAACATGGATCACTGTCAGCTTATAGAGGATACATCCAGGGAGACGGCAGCGGAATTCATGAAGCTGGATAAATACGTCGACCTGCTGATCCCCAGGGGCGGGGCGGGCCTTATACGGTCTGTTGTGGAGAACAGCACGATCCCCGTTATCGAGACCGGCACGGGCAACTGCCATATCTTTGTCGATGAAACGGCCCCCGAGGAAATGACGCTGAATATAATCATAAATGCAAAGACACAGCGCACCGGCGTCTGCAACGCCTGCGAGTCTCTGGTGATCCATTCGGCTGTCCTCGATACGCTGTTCCCGAAGATATGTGCCGCTCTTAAGGAAAAGAATGTGGAGATAAGAGGCGACGAGCGGGCGTGTGCCGCCGTTCCCGGACTTATCCCTGCGACGGAAGAGGATTACGGCACGGAATACCTTGACCTCATCATCTCGGTGAAAACGGTGGACAGGGTGGAAGAGGCCGTGGACCATATCAATAAATACAATACGAAGCATTCGGACGCCATCATTACGACGAACCGGGAGAACGCCGAGTACTTCCTGGAGCATGTTGATGCCGCCTGTGTTTACGTCAACGCGTCGACCCGTTTTACGGACGGCTTTGAGTTCGGTCTGGGCGCGGAGATAGGCATCAGCACCCAGAAGCTCCATGCAAGGGGGCCCATGGGCCTTGAGGCCATAACCTCATATAAATACCAGATAATAGGAAACGGACAGACGAGGAAATAATGGAAGACCGTCAGGAAGTTCTGAAACAGAAAGAGATAATTGAAGAACTGAGGCGGAGATTTCTCGGCACCGAAAAGACCTTCTGCATCGTAACCTTCGGCTGCCAGATGAATGCCAGGGACTCGGAGAAGCTTACCGGCATCCTGGAGAGGATCGGTTTTAAGGAGACGGATTCCGAGGATGCGGACATCGTCATATTCAATACCTGCACCGTCAGGGAGAATGCGGACCTTCGCGTCTACGGCAGGCTGGGGCAGCTTAAAAAGCTTAAGGAAAAGCAGCCTGATAAGATAATAGGCCTCTGCGGATGCATGATGCAGGAGAGCGCCGTGGTGGAGAAGATCCGGCGGAGCTACAGCTTCGTGGACATCATCTTCGGCACCCACAACATCTTCAAGTTTCCCGAGATACTTAAGGCGTATTTTGATTCCGGTTCCCGGATCATCGACCTGTGGGAGGGCACCGACAGGATCGTGGAGGATCTGCCGGTAAAAAGGAAATACCCTTTCAAGACCGGAATAAACATAATGTTCGGCTGCGACAATTTCTGCAGCTACTGCATAGTGCCCTATGTCCGGGGCAGGGAGCGGAGCAGGGAGCCCGGGGAGATACTCGATGAGATCAGGCGCTGCGTGGACGACGGCGTGAAGG
>JAFRYJ010000297.1 GCA_017437705.1 Lachnospiraceae bacterium | reverse complement strand
CTTCAGCCAGGGGATGATGATGGATGTATCAAGTCCGCCCGAGTATGCAAGTACAACTTTCTTAATGTTTTCCTTATTCATTTCCGTTCCTCCGTTTTGATTATTTATGCAAGTGATTCAATAAGGCAATTTTAACGCATAGTACTAATATACTACTTATTTTTGATTCGTCAATGATTGTTTGCATTTTTATGCAATTTTATCGTATATTTGATCCTGTTTTGCATTTTAAGCGCCGATATTGAAAAAATCCAGTGCTTTATTGAGCCATTCGGCCGCTGACGTTCCTTCTCCGAGACAGATTGCATGGCCGCCTGATTCATAAATCTGCATATTATGCAACACATTGCATGAATCCAGGGCCTCTTTCAGAAGCTCGGTGTGGCGGGGGTCAACGGTAGCATCATCACGGCAGCACCATACGAATGCGGGAGGGAAGTCCCCTGTCACATTCTTTTCTATGCTCATTCTGTCGAGAAGCTCCTCCGACGGATCCTCTCCCAGCAGCCATTTCACCGTATCCTTCTGGGCCGCCTCCCTGAAGGAGATGACCGGGTAGGCCAGCATCAGGCCGTCGGGTCTTTTCGAAATACCTGCGAATCTGCTTTCGTCGGTATCGATCTCATTATAAAGAGCGGCTTCCGCCGCTGCCAGATGGCCGCCGGCCGAAAAGCCCATTACATACACTCTTCCGGGGTCGATATTAAGCTTTTCAGCGTTTTTGCGTACGAACAGTATCGCCGAAGCCATATCCTCCAGCGGTTTCGGATAGGAAAAAGGCTTCGAACAGTCGTAGCCCAGGATAAACGACGTTATCCCGCGGGCCTGAAGCCCCTCCGCCGCAGGGATCCCTTCCCTGTATACCGCGCTGTGATGATACGCTCCTCCGGGCACTATGATAACGCAGGGGCCGGGCTCACTGTATCCCGCCATAAAGGGTATGAGAACCTGCTCCCTTCCGTCCTTATAAAGAGGTATGGTTACCTTTTCGCCCTTCTCCCGCCTTTCGATGATGAAGTTGGCGCATTTTAAAAGACCGTCCACGGGAAAGGCCGATCCTCTGGGCGTCTTCGCCAGCTTTCTGATGTTTTTAAGCCACATCTTCCTTAAAGACGGCGGAACTGCTTCGTAATAGGTGGGGTCGAATAAAAGCGGAAGCTTTTTAAGACGGGGATCCGAAAGGACCTCGTTAAGAGTGTTTTTATCTGTTAAATATCCTGTCATAAGGGGCCTCCCTTCAGTCTACCCGGTAAGTATACCACAAAAAAGGACGGGAATACCCGTCCTTAATTGACATAGCTTTGATATGATCATTGAACGATGCATTAAGTGCATCATGCTCTTTTTATGGTGGTGCCTCCGTCAACAAACAGATCCTGCCCCGTAACGCCTGCGGATTCGTCGCTTATGAGGAATTCTGCCATGGCAGCTACATCTTCCTGTTCCACAAGCCTTCCTATCAGCGAAGACTCGAGCTGCTTTTCAAGCCATCCCTCTCTCGACAGGTTATGCCGCGTCATAGGTGTGAGAACATATGCAGGCGATATGCAGTTTACCCTGATATGATCCGGTGCAAGGCATACAGCCAGCTCTCTTGTGAATGAAACAATGGCTCCCTTTACCATACTGTAAAGGACATGCCTGCCGTCAGACTGGACCGACCTTAAAGATGACATATTAACGATACTGCCCTTTCCTTCCGCCCTGATGTAGGGCAGCGCAGTCTTGACCAGAAAGAAAAGGCTCTTCTGGTTCAGGAGCATGTAATCGTCATAATCCTCATAGCTGACATCATCAATGGGTCCCCTTGTGCTGTATGCGGCACTGTTCACCATGCCGTCAATGCCGCCCATAGCCGCATTTATCTTCTCCACCAGTGCAGCCATTCCTTCCAGATCGTTGAGGTCATACTGAAAATATGTAAATCCCTCGTTTTCAAACAGGCTTTCCAGCACTTCCGCTGAATCATCAAACTTATCAACACCTGCTACTTTGCAGCCCTTTTTAAGGAGCCCGGCTGCAAT
>JAFRYJ010000296.1 GCA_017437705.1 Lachnospiraceae bacterium | reverse complement strand
CGGAGAACGTTTCAACAGATATTTCCATGATTTTGCAGACATGTTCGGCATACGCGATATTTATTCCGGAGGCTTCTATCCCTTCCCGGAGGATGGGATCCGGTGGGCGTGGTGGGCCCGCCATATCTATTTCAACAGATACGTTGATGCTCCGAAGCCGGTATACAGGGAGCTGCTTGAACTGCTGAAGGACAAAGATCATTTCGTTATTACAACGAATGTGGATCATCAGTTCCAAAGAGCCGGATTTGACAAAAAACGGCTGTTCTACACCCAGGGCGATTACGGCCTGTTCCAGAGGACGGACGGAAGGAACGGCAAGACCTACGATAATGATGAATGGGTCATGAAGGCGATGGAAGACCAGGGATTCGTCAGGGATGAAAACGGGGTGTTTCAGGTGCCTGAGAACGGAGAACTGAAAATGAATATACCCGCAGAGCTTATCCCGAAGTGCCCGGATGACGGTTCTGAAGTTACGACCAACCTGAGAGCAGACGATCTGTTCGTTGAAGATGAAGGATGGCACAGAGCCTCAGCGGCATATCATGATTTTTTAAAAAGTCGTGAGGGTCTTCACGTTGTTTATCTGGAGCTGGGAGTGGGGTCAAATACTCCCGTGATCGTGAAGTATCCGTTCTGGCAGATGACGATGGCGAATAGGAAGGCTGTATACGCCTGCATCAATTACGGTGAAGCCTTCTGTCCGGCAGAGATCGGGGACAGGAGCATCTGTATAGACGGCGATATAGGTGATGTGCTTAAGAAGTTGGGTAATTGACAAAGCCATGCAGCTGTTTCAGCCATTTTGTGAATAAATGTATTGAAGGGGAACGCAAAGCATGATATCATTTAGTTAGCAATAACTAACCAAGGGGCGCCTATCAAAGCAGGGTATGTATCGGCATGCCTTACATCACTAACATCAGCGGAAGATCATATGTGGACTAAGATCATCTGGGGCATCTTAATACCGTTTATAGGAACGTCTCTCGGAGCGGCCTGCGTTTTTTTTCTTAAAAACGGAATGAGCGACAGGCTCAAAAAAGCCCTGGGCGGTTTTGCGGCCGGCATCATGGCGTCGGCGTCGTTTTTCAGCCTTATTATGCCGGCGATCGAATCCTCGGAAGACATGGGAAAGCTTGCGTTCATTCCGGCGGTCATCGGATTCCTTATCGGTATGCTGTTTCTGCTGGTACTGGACGTCATCACGCCCCACATGCATCTCGATAAAAGCGAAGAGGGCCCCGGGACCGGGCTTAAGAAAACGACCAAGCTGATCCTGGCTGTCACGCTTCACAACCTTCCCGAGGGCATGGCCGTCGGCGTTGTTTACGCCGGCTGGCTCTACGGCGACGCAGGTATAAGCTCCGCGGCGGCCTTTTCCCTGGCACTGGGCATCGCGCTGCAGAATTTTCCCGAGGGAGCCATCGTCTCCATGCCGCTTTTGGCGGAGGGAGTGCCCAAAGGCAGGACTTTCCTGTACGGGGTGCTTTCGGGCATTGTTGAACCCCTGGGCGCGGTCCTCATGATCTTCGCCGCCAAAGCCTTTATCCCTGTGATGCCCTATCTCCTGACCTTTGCGGCTGGCGCCATGTTCTACGTAATAGTCGAGGAGCTGATACCGGAGATGGCCGAAGGAAAACACACCAATATCTCACCGTCAGCTTTGCCCTGGGCTTTGCATTGATGATGGCCCTGGACATCGGTCTCGGATAATGAATTACAACAAAAAAGCCTGACCGCCATAAGGAACTGCAGTGAACAGGATTCATGATAATATTTTCTCCTCAAAAACAGCAGACCGTTCTGATCTGCTGTTTTTGCGTAAACATAATATCACTTATCCATAAGGTCCCGCAGGCTTTTACCGTAGAAAAAGTCGTGGGTAAGCCTGTCGTATTCCTCCCATAAAGGCAAAGTTTTACACTGCGCTGCCCTGGGGCAGGAGTCCGCATCACGGGAGAGGCAGGCCACGGAGGCCAGGGAGCCTTCCATTGTTTCGATTATCTCGCCCACGGGATAGTCCTCCGGTTTTCGCTTAAGCCTGTAGCCGCCGCCCCTGCCGCTGACGCCTTCCACCAGCTTTCCTTCAACCAGGTCCTTTACGATTATTTCCAGATATTTCTTTGATATTTCCTGCCTGTCGGCCACTTCCTTGAGAGGGATCCAGCCGTCTTCTTCGTGCTCGGCCAGGTCGATCATCACGCGGAGGGCGTAACGGCCTTTTGTTGAGATCATATGCATACCGCCTTTTTGCAGTTTTACCTATTATACTGCGGGGTAATTATACGGACAAGAGTGTATTAAAATAAATACCTATTGACATGGTAGGTAAATGGGTATATATTAAGATCACGTTCACGGGACCTTTCCCGTGATTGTGTCTTAATGGAACGGGAGGAGAATATTGAGATGAAGATCTACGCAGACAACGCGGCTACCACAAAAATGAGCCGCGCGGCAATAGATGCGATGCTTCCCTGTATGGAGGAATTCTTCGGAAACCCGTCAAGTCTCTATACCATAGGCCAGAAGGCCAAAGAGATACTGGATCAGGCCAGGGCGGATGTGGCTTCCGTTATCGGAGCCGAGCCCGGAGAGATCATCTTCACATCGGGAGGCAGCGAGGCGGACAATCAGGCGATCAGGTCCGCGGCACTGGCAGGCGCCAAAAAGGGAAAGAAGCATTTGATATCGACGGCTTTCGAGCATCATGCGGTGCTCCACACGCTGAAGAAGCTGGAAGACGAGGGCTTTTCGGTAACGCTTCTCGACGTTCACGAGGACGGCCTGGTAAGGCCGGAAGAGCTGGAGGCGGCGATCCGGGACGACACCTGCCTGGTAACGGTGATGTACGCAAACAACGAGATCGGCACCATTCAGCCCATTAAGGAGATCGGCGGGATCTGCCATAAACACGGAGTGCTGTTCCACACCGATGCGGTACAGGCCACGGGCCATCTGCCCATTAATGTTAAGGAGCAGAACATCGACATGATGTCGGCCTCGGCCCACAAATTCCACGGCCCCAAGGGCACCGGCTTCCTGTATGCAAGAAAGGGCATTAAGATCTCGAACCTTATAGAGGGCGGAGCCCAGGAGAGAGGCCTGCGGGCAGGCACGGAGAACGTGGCCGGCATAGCCGGAATGGCAGCAGCCCTTAAGGATACGGCGTCACGCATGATGACGGACGCGGAGAACATGAGGCAAAGAAGAGACCGCGTCATAAACGGATTAAAGGAAATACCTCACTCGGCCCTGAACGGCGATCCCGTAAGGAGGCTTCCCGGCAACATTAATTTCTGTTTTGAAGGTATAGAGGGCGAATCCCTCCTGCTTCTGCTGGATGACAAGGGCATCTGCGCATCATCGGGAAGCGCCTGTACTTCGGGATCACTGGATCCCAGCCACGTGCTTCTGGCCATCGGCAGGGTACACGACGTGGCCCACGGGTCTCTCAGGCTGACGCTGCCGGAGAACATCACCGATGAGGAAGCTGACTACATCATCGAAAGCGTGAAGGATACGGTGGCTTATCTGAGGAGCTTCTCTCCGGTCTGGAGAGATCTTACGGAAGGCAAGGGAGAGTTCATTCTCTAAGGAGGCTTTGAAATGGCATTATACAGCGAAAAGGTAATGGATCACTTCAGAAATCCCCGTAACGTGGGCGTTATCGAAGACGCCGACGGCATCGGCGAGGTAGGAAACGCCAAGTGCGGGGACATCATGAAGATGTATCTGAAAATAGAAGACGACATGGTCAGGGATGTGAAATTCGAGACCTTCGGCTGCGGCAGCGCCATCGCGTCCAGTTCGATGGCCACGGAGCTTATAAAGGGAAAACCCGTGTCGGAAGCAATGAAGCTTACGAACAAGGCGGTGGCTGAAGCCCTGGACGGACTGCCTGCATACAAGATACACTGCAGCGTCCTGGCAGAGGAAGCTATACAGTCGGCGCTTGAAGACTATTATTCCAAACACCCGGAGAAACGGCCTTAGGAGGACCGGCAGATGACATTAAGATTTACGAGTCTTTTAAGGCATAATTACAGATTCGGACGAATGTGCTCCTTTCCGATATTACAGACCCGATGAAAACCGACTGAAACCATCATTATATGAAAGGAGCATTTATCATGTCAGAATACAGATTTGAGACCTTACAGCTGCACGTAGGACAGGAGCAGCCCGATCCGGCCAGTGATGCACGCGCCGTACCCATTTATGCAACTACAAGCTATGTTTTCAGAAACGCACAGCATGCGGCGGACAGATTCAGCCTTGTCGATGCCGGCAACATTTACGGACGTCTTACGAATTCCACCCAGGGAGTTTTTGAGGAGCGTATAGCAGCCCTGGAGGGAGGCGTTGCCGGCCTGGCGGTGGCGTCGGGAGCCACGGCTATAACCTATGTGATCCAGGCCCTTGCGGTCAAAGGAGAGCATATCGTTGCCCAGAAGACCATTTACGGCGGGTCCTCCAACTTGCTGGCTCACACGCTGCCCCTGTACGGCATAGAGACGACCTTTGTCAATGCCCACGATCTTGAAGAGGTGGAAGGAGCCATCAGGCCCGAGACGAAGGCGATCTATATCGAGACCCTCGGCAACCCCAACAGCGATATCCCCGATATCGATGCACTGGCTGACATCGCCCACAGACACGGGCTGCCGCTTGTTATCGACAATACCTTCGGAACACCTTTTCTTATAAGGCCCATCGAGCACGGCGCCGACATAGTGGTGCATTCCGCAACGAAATTCATCGGCGGCCACGGTACGACCCTGGGCGGCATCATCATCGACGGCGGCACATTCGACTGGGCGGCTTCCGGCAGATACCCCTGGATCTCGGAGCCCAATCCCAGCTATCACGGCGTAAGGTTCACCGATGCGGCGGGTCCGGCGGCTTTCGTTACATACATAAGGGCAATAATCCTCAGGGACACCGGAGGATGCATCTCGCCCTTTGCGGCATTCCTGCTTCTGCAGGGCACTGAGACACTGTCTCTGCGTCTCGAGCGCCATGCTGAGAACACGAAGAAGGTCATAGAGTATCT
>JAFRYJ010000295.1 GCA_017437705.1 Lachnospiraceae bacterium | reverse complement strand
GGTCATGTATTCCTTTCCCGTCATCTCCCTGAATCTGCGGAATAAGAGCGCCATGTCGCTGAGCTTTCCGGAAAGAGCGGTCCCCTTCTCAGCCAGCTTCAAAGACAGCTCTTCCACCATATCCGGAGTGATGTTGTACTGGATGAACTCGGACAGCATGGATTTTACTTCACCTGCAAATCCCTTTTTATCCGCATTACCCTTGAATACCTTCAGATCCTTTGCATTGTCTTTAAGGATCCTGCGTATGAACATCACTTTTTCCGTTTCGCCCAGTATCGTGCCGGAAGGCCTGCCCAGCTCGTCGAAGATGCGGTGAGCCAGCCTCTGGAATGAAAGGATCTCCACATTAATCACGCCATGCCTTTCATGCATGGCGGTGATCTTTTTCTCTATCTGCAGCGTATACTGTTCAGGTACGACTATTATGAAGTTTTTGTCCTTTTCCCTGACGGAGCGTTCCGCGATCTCCCGGTACATGACCGTGGATTTCCCGTATCCGCTGCCGCCGATAATAAACTCCAGTCCCATTTGACTCCCTTCGTCTCTTATCTGAACCTGCCGGTGTTTGCCTTGAGATTTATGCCATAAGCCCGTCTATCTCCCGGAGCCATGCATCGGAGCACGCATCCGAGGGCATGCTCCATGATCCTCTGGGCGACAGCGATACGGCGGTTGCCGCTGCGCCGTCGGGCGAGCATGATCTCTTGAACTGCTGGGCAAAGAATCGTTTGTAGAAGACCCTCATCCATTTCAGTATGGTTTCGTTATCGTATATGCCGCTGAAAGCGTTCTTTGCTATCCTGAATATCTTGGCGGGGCCGAAGCCGTATACCATCATGTAATAAATAAAGAAATCGTGAAGCTCGTAAGGCCCTATGATACTCTCCGTCTTCTGCGTGATCTCCTTATTATCCTCCGAAGGCAGCAGCTCGGGGCTTACGGGCGTTGCCAGTATATCTTCAAGAACGGCTTTAAGCTTCTCGTTCTCCGCATGTTCGGCCGCATAGCCCACCACATATCTCATAAGCGTTTTCGGTATTGTATCGTTGACGCCGTACATCGACATATGGTCCCCGTTATAGGTGGCCCATCCCAGAGCATGCTCGGAAAGATCTCCGGTGCCCACAACAAGGGCGTCCATGTCGTTGGCCAGATCCATAAGCACCTGCGTTCTCTCCCTTGCCTGGGCGTTCTCGTATCCGGTGTTCCTGTTCTCCGGATCGTGCGCTATATCCCTGAAGTGGCTCAATACCGTTTCCTTGATATCTATCTCCAGAAGCGTTCCGCCCAGGGCCTCCACCAGGTCCTTTGCATTGTTCTTTGTCCTGTCCGTTGTGCCGAAACAGGGCATCGTAACGCCGATGATGTTCTTCCTGGGCATCTTCATAAGATCCATTGCCCCGGCGCATGCCAGTATTGCCGCAGTGGAATCCAGCCCGCCGGAAATGCCTGCAATGACCTTACTGCAGTGTATGTGCTCCAAACGCTTTTTAAGGCTGTATGCCTGTAAGCAGAGTATCTCTCTGCATGTGTCTTTCATTTCGCCGGGATCGCCGGGCACGAAGGCCAGATGGCCGTATTTTCTCGTAAGAACGGTCTCCTCCGGCTCAAGGCTGAAGCTTTCCTCCGCAAAAGATTCCTCCAGAGAGAACCCTCCGTTTTTGAGACGTACCGTCATAATAAGGCCCGTATCGATCTCGGATACGGCAAGGGTCCCCGTAAAACCGTCGCAGGCCTTAAGCAGCTCACCGTTTTCGCAGATGACCTTATGGCCGCCGTAAACATTATCCGTAGTGGATTCCCCGGTGCCTGCCTCCGCATATACCGCTCCGCATATAAGCCTCTTTGAAACGGCTTTGACCGTAGCCTCTATATCTTTACCATGGCCTGCCGTCCATCCGGCGGCAGCCGGGAAAATGAGCACCGAAGCTCCTGCAGACGCCAGCCTGTTCTCGGCGGGATAGGGTATCCTTGCGGGTCCGCCGTTTACGATGCCGATCTTCAGCTCCGGTATGGTATCGCAGCTGAATATGAGATCCGGGCTCATTACCATATCCCGGCCCCCGATATTGATGATGTCGTCGATACCGTCGGAGAATACCCGCCTTAAGGGATCGCTTCCCGGGAAATACTCCCTGGGTACGAATCCCAGGATGCCGCTTCCCGAAATGACCGCCGTGGCATCATAGAGAGCCGAACCCTTCCTCACGGGAAGCCCCACGGTTATTACCATGTCCCTGTTCAGCATGAACTGCTCCAGTTCCAGGAGAGCCTTTATCGCCTCCGACTGAAGAGTCGTCTGCAGGTACAGATCGCCGCAGCTGGCGCCTGTTATCGAAAGCTCCGGAAACGCCAGCACCTTAACGCCGCATTCACCGGCTTCCGTTATGCATTCCATGATCCTCCCGAGATTGTATACACAGTCTCCCACGTGGATGTCCGGAGCAGCAGCCCCGGTCTTAATAAAACCGTTTATCATTTGTCCGCCTCTTATTTCTTTTCTCTAATGATGCCTTCCCTGTAGGCCTTGAGAAGCCTGGTAAGATCCTCTATTGTTTTTTCCATCTCTTCGCCCTTATCCGTACCGGCGACGTTGACCCTGTTTTCAAAGGTATCCACTATCGTCTCCTTGGAATGGACGTCGGTCTCTTCAATGATCGCTTTTTCCTTCCCCTCAAAGGGCAGGTGCGTAACGAGCCTCAGACAGTATGAATTGTAGACCAGCGTGTAACCGGCTATTCCCGTGGTATTGTGATAAGCCCTGGAAAAGCCCCCGTCTATTATGATAAGTTTTCCGCCGCCCTTGATGGGGTTTTCCCCGGCCTTTGTCTTTACGGGCATGTGGCCGTTTATTATGTGGCACACAGAGGGATCCATGCCGAATTCCCTCATGATCTTATCGCAGATATCCTCGTTCTCTATAAGCTTATAATAAGGATTCTTCGTCTCCTTGTGGGTCTCCTTTTCAGCTATGAAATATCTTTCGAAGGTCGCCATGCGGTCCTTGCCGAATACCGGCGATGCCGCATTGTTCCAGGTAAACCACAGAAGGTCTTCGCCGTAGATCCTGTCCTCCGTCCCCTGGTCCTCGTAATAGCCGCGCCTCAGCCAGCCGTCGAGATAGTCGTAAAGGGCCTTGCCCTTGAGCCGCTTTCCCCTTAAGGTTATTCCCTTAAAGTTTCCCGATGATGTCATCGGAACGCAGCCGTGATAATAAAGGATGTTGTTGTATTTAAGATAAAGGCTGCCGACCTCGAAAAGGAATCCGACATGCTTCTGCAGCCTTTCGCTGCGCCTGAAGGCCTTGATCAGCCTGTCGATGACATCCTGCTCCTCCTCCGAAAGCCTGTAGGGATCCTCAGGATCTATTGTAGGGAAGCTGGTGTCCAGAAGTTTGTACTCCTTACCCCCTATTGTGATGGTCCCTTTTTCATGATCTATGAGATGGAGCATCATCCTGTCTTCCATGCAGAAGTCCGGATTCCTCGCTATGGTCTGGCCCTCCAGCTTGAACTGTATGACCGAGATGGCCTTGTGCATCTTCGTCTCCAGCTCTGCATCCGTCTGGGTTATGTCCTTGCTCTTTTCCTTCAGCTCAAAAACGGTGCAGGGGTCGTCTCTGTACACATTTGTCGCCATGGTAGCCAGGGGAATAAGGTTGATGCCGTAGTCATCCTCCAGGATACCGAGGTTGTCGTACCGTGCGCAGATCCTCACAACATTTGCCACGCATGCGGGCTGCCCCGCGGCGGCTCCCATCCAGAGCACATCATGATTGCCCCACTGGACGTCGGCGCGGTGGTGATCCATGAGTATATCCATTACCATGGCCGGATCCGGCCCTCTGTCGAATATGTCGCCTACTATATGCAGATGGTCTATTACGAGGCGCTGGATCGAATAGCTGAGGCCCGTTACGAATTCCCTGGCCCTGCCTGTGGACACGATGGTCTTGATTATCTGATCGTAATAATCCTCCTTGGGCACGGCGTCGCTCTTTTCGTCTATAAGCTCCTCTACGGCGAACGCATACTCCTTCGGCAGCGACTTACGCACTCTCGATCTCGTATATTTTCCCGCCACGCGCTTAAGAACCTGAATGAGCCTCCTGATGGTTATCTCGTACCATTCGTCCATGAAAGGCTCTTCCTTTTCGATAAGGTCCAGCTTTTCCTCCGGATAGTAAATAAGAGTAGCAAGCTGTTTGCGGTCCTTGATCGTAAGGACGTTTTCGAAAACGTCGTCTATCCTTGTCCTTACGGTTCCCGAACCGTTTCTGAGAACATGGCTGAAATGCTCGCCTTCGCCGTGAATATCCGAGAGAATGTGCTCCGTACCCTTGGGAAGGTTGCGTATGGACGTGAGATTGATGATCTCCGCTGCCGTTTTCGTGATGGTGGGGTATTTCTCTGCAAGCATCTGCAGATACCTGAGCTCCTGGTCCTTCATAATGCCTCCCTGATGTACTTCGTGATGTGATCCCCGTCATGAGTATTATCTTTTTCGATTATACCAGTGTTTACGGGATTTTACATCATGTTTTGAGGCATTGAGGCGTCCGTTGAGCCCTCAGCGTTCCCCGCCCTTCTTCCTGTATTTGAGGAATATAACGGCGGCTGCCGTGGCTGCGGCCATAAGGCACAGGGCCAGCATCAGGACCGGTTCCGAATCGTCTCCTGTCTTTACGTTGACTGTCCCTGCGCGCCTGCTATTTCCGGGGCTTGCCGGCCCTGACGAGCTTACGGGTCCGCCGCCTGCAGGGATCACTGTCTCAGATTCTGTTTCTTTCGACTCCTTTTTCTTTGTCTCCGGTTCTTTTGTCTCAGTCTCCTCAGGCTCCGGGCCTTCCGTTTCCTTTTCCGCGGGAGGATCTGTTTCTTTCGGATCGGTCTCCGTTTCCTCTTCAATATGCACCGGATGCTCCGTAATATTTGTAGTGTTGTCCTGCATATCATCCGCAGGAACACTGTCCCTGTATCCCCAGCAGGCCTGATCCGTAATGATGTCGCCGCCCGTCACCTTTACC
>JAFRYJ010000294.1 GCA_017437705.1 Lachnospiraceae bacterium | reverse complement strand
CAGGGACGAGGTCACACGCATGGTAGGCGTGGGCGCCGTAATATTCAGCACCCTCTACAACCAGCGCATCAAGGACGTTGTATTCGTCTGGGACAAGATCTTAAGCTTCGACGGCGAGACCGGTCCCTACGTACAGTACACCCATGCAAGGTGCTGCAGCCTGCTGAATAAGGTAAACGCAGATATCTCCTCTCCCGATCCCGCTCGTATATGCGACGAGCCTGCGCTGGATCTCCTCAGGGAGCTCACCAGGTATGATGATGTCATCGCCGACGCCGCAGACAAATACGAGCCCTCGGTAGTCGCAAGGTATTCCATGGCAGTGGCCCAGGCCTTCAACCGCTTCTATCATGAGGACCAGATAAACACGGAGGACGAAGCCCTAAGGTCATCCAGGCTGTACCTCGTATCCATGGCCGAGAGGATCCTCCGCGACACCCTTACCGTCCTGGGCATGGACGCCCCCGAACAGATGTAATGTTTCACGTGAAACATTAGAATTAAAAACCGATACTCAATAGCAGATGGGACTCTCCCATCTGCTTTTTGCTGCTGCTCTTCTGCCATCTTCTCCCGCGGCCGATACGTGCTCATCCGCATGAGCACAGGTGCTCCGGGGTTTTGGCCTGCAGGCCTCTGCCTTTTTATACACCTCCCTCGGACTCAGGATCCCTTTCAGCAGTCTGCCGAAAAACGCCCTTTGCTCTTCTCCCGTTTCCGTCGATCTCTTCCTTATCATATATGTTTATTCTGGACAAAGAGCCCCCGATAAACTACAATTAAAGCAACTAATATATGAGGGGGTACCGACATGGCAAAGATCGTACGCGATAAAAAGAAAAAAGTCGAAGCGGCGGCGTCTGAAGCGGTTGAGCCTGTGGTTGAACAGGAAGCCGAAGAGGCGGTCGAAGAAGCTGAAGAGGCAGCCGAAGCCGAAGTCGAAAAGAAACCTAAAAAGAAAGCCGAAAAGAAACCGGACAAAGAGCAGGCGGCTTCAAAAAGCGGCGGAAACTCCATAGTATACAGGATCATCGCATTCGTCCTCTGGGCCCTTGCCATAGGCTGCGAGGTGTTCGCCATCATGATCCTGCTGAATGCGATGTACGTTAAGAATAAGATGTTATGGCTCATCATACTCATCGTAGCCGACCTTATTCTGGCGATCATTGCAGCGCAGCTCTGGAAGAAGGCAAATCACATCAATCCTCCTTCAAAGAAGAACAAGTTTACTTTCTATTTGTGGAGCGAACTGGGCGTCATCATGGCTGCCATCTGCTTCCTCCCGCTTATAATACTTCTTTTAAAGGATAAGGATCTTGATAAAAAGACAAAGACCATAGTAACCGTCATAGCCGTTGTGGCCTTCCTTATTACCGGCGTGGCGTCGGCGGACTTCGATCCGATCTCCTCGGAAGAAAAGCAGGCGGCCGAGAATCTTATCACACAGGACGTTTACTGGACCACCTGGGGAAGAAAATATCATCTGGATCTTGACTGCCAGGCTATCAAGAACTCCGATGTAGTAACGGAAGGCACGGTCACCGAAGCTATTGAAAGCGGCAAAACGTCGCTCTGCAAGTTCTGTGCAAGGAACCACGATATCGACACCACCGAGATTAAGGTTGAAGACGAATGATCCGGAGGTCTTTATGGCAGATAAATTTGACATTAATTCAATAATGGAAATGCTTTCCGGCGATAACCTGAACGGCATCGGCGAATCACTGGGACTCAGCAGCGACCAGATATCATCCGTAATTCAGATGTCTGTTCCCCAGCTGCTGAACGGCATGAAGGAAAACTCATCCACGGAAGAGGGCGCAGCCTCTCTTGAACAGGCCCTTTTGCAGCATGTTGACGCCGATACGTCCGACGTTTCCGCATTCCTTGCTTCAGCGGATACGGAAGACGGCGCAAAGATCGTCGATCACATACTCGGCAAGGAAGGGGCAGAAACGGCAACAGGAGAGATCTCCGAGCAGACCGGCCTTTCACTTGGAAATGTAGCATCCATAATGGGTTCCGTTGCACCGTTCCTCATGTCCCTTTTAGGGCAGCAGAACAGCAGCAGCCAGGCACAGACCGCATCATCGGGAGGCGGCGGAATAGGATCCCTTCTGGGAGGCCTGCTTGACCAGGACGGAAACGGACTGGATCTTGGAGATATCTCATCCATGGCTTCAACGCTTATGGGCGGTGAGACCACATCTACGGGCAAGAAGAAGAAAAAGAAAAAGAAGAAAAAGAACGATTCCGGGCTTCTGGGAAGCCTGCTGGACCTGTTCAGATAGCATCATCCGGGGCATTGTTTCACGTGAAACAATGCCCCTTGTTTTTCGGCAGTTTTCACAAATGTTTCACGTGAAACATTTGTTGTTGTACACATAGTACTGTGTTATAATTTTACTGTCAGGAGGACTTACAGTTATGGGTAGAGCTATAGCCGTCGCGAATCAGAAGGGCGGCGTCGGAAAAACCACAACGGCGGTAAATCTGTCCGCATGTCTTGCGGAAAAGGGTAAGAGAGTGCTTGTTATCGATATCGATCCCCAGGGCAATACCACCAGCGGCCTGGGGCTTGATAAGAATGCCCAGGAATACACTACTTACGACCTTCTGCTGGGCGAATGCGGGATAGAAGAGTGCATGTCGGAGACACCGGTAGAGGGCCTTTCTCTGATCCCTTCAAACATAGATCTTTCGGGCGCCGAGATAGAGCTTATTTCCGTTGAAAGAAGCTCCTTTATCCTGCGGGATGCCCTGGATCCGGTACGCGGCGACTACGATTTCATCATCATCGACTGTCCCCCGTCATTAAGCCTTCTGACCCTTAACGCCATGTGCGCCGCAGACACGGTCCTTGTGCCTATACAGTGTGAATATTACGCCCTTGAGGGTCTTTCGCAGCTTATGCACACGATAGATCTTATCAGGGAACGCCTTAATCCGTCGCTGGAAATGGAGGGCATAGTCTTCACCATGTTCGACGCCAGGACGAACCTGTCGGCCCAGGTGGTGGAAAACGTAAAAGAGAATCTGGATAAAAAGATATACGATACCATCATTCCCAGAAATATACGCCTCGCAGAGGCGCCCAGCTACAGCCTGCCGATCATAATGTACGACCCCAGATCCGCAGGGGCCAACGCATACAGGCTTTTAGCCGAAGAAGTTATTGAAAGAGAGGATCCCGAAGAGTGGCAGTAAAAAAGAGAGGCCTGGGAAAGGGCCTTGACAGCCTTATACCCGCAGTTGAAAAGCCGGCCGAAAAGGCTCCGGAAAAGAAAGCTCCCGCAAAAAAGGCGGCGTCAGGCTCAAAGGAGAAGACATCCGCAAGTACAAAGGAAAAAGCAGCAGCCGTTAAGGAGAAAACTCCGGCCGTTAAGGATAAAGCCCCGGCTGCAAAGGAAAAGGCTCCCAAGGCTCAGCCCGCGGCAGAATCCACCGGCGCTCCCGTAATGCTTAAGATCGGCTCTGTTGAGCCCAACGCACAGCAGCCCCGTAAAAATTTCGACGACGGGTCTTTAACGGAGCTTACGGAATCCATCAAGCAGTACGGCGTTATCCAGCCCCTCCTGGTAACGAAACAGGGCAGAGGCTACAGGATAATAGCGGGAGAGAGAAGATGGCGCGCCGCCAGAAATGCCGGCCTTAAGGAGATCCCCGCCATCATAAGGGATTATTCTCCCCAGGAGGTCATAGAGGTAGCCCTTATCGAGAATATCCAGAGGGAGGACCTGAACCCCATAGAGGAAGCATACGCCTATCAGAAGCTTATCGACGATTTCGGCCTTAAGCAGGAGGATGCAGCCCGCAAGGTATCGAAGAGCCGCGCGGCCGTTGCCAATTCGCTCCGCCTTATCAAGCTCTGCGACAGGGCCAAGGAGCTCGTTATCTCAGGGCAGCTTTCGGGCGGTCATGCCAGGGCGCTGCTGGCCATAACAGATCCCGTTATGCAGGCAGCTGCGGCCGAAGAGATAGCAAACAAGGGGCTTTCCGTGCGTGAGACGGAAAAGCTGGTAAAGACCTTCGGCAAGGCCGTTCCCAGAAAAAAGACCGCATCCGGCGATAACGAGAGAGCGGCATATAAAGAAGTCGAAAAAAGACTGAGAGGCATCATGGATACAAAGGTCAGCGTCGTTAAGACGAACAGCAAAAAGGGCAGGATAGAGATAGAATTCTATTCGCCTGAGGACCTTGAAAGGATCATCGACTTATTCGAATCTATAACAGGAGACTGATATGTTAGGAACACTTTTCTCGGAATCGACTTCCGATATCATAATCACCACCGAAGACACGGCGTCTGCGGCCCGGTCCGGGGGCATCAATCCCCTTATATTCTACGGGCTCTGCATCGGCGTTTTCCTGCTGATAATAGTTATAATCATACTGTTTATCCGTCAGAACACGCTGCAGAAGAAGTACGATCTCTTCATGAAGGGAAAATCCGGAAAAACGCTGGAGGATGCCCTTCGAAAGAGGGTAGAGGAGCTTGATACCATAAAGGAGAATAACGAGCTTCTGGATCTGCGTCTTAAGAATGTGGAGCGAAGCATGTCCCGGTCCTACCAGAAGAGCGGCATCGTCAAGTACGACGCCTTCAAGGAGCTGGGCGGCAAGCTTTCCTTTGCATATGCGCTCCTGGATGATGAGAACAACGGTTTTATCATCAATTCCATCCACTCCAGGGAAGGCTCCTACAATTACGTTAAGGAGATAATCAAGGGCAAGTCCTATATATCCCTTTCGGATGAGGAGAAGGAGGCCCTGGATGCGGCGATCCGTTCCTCAATGGCGGAGCCCAAAGAGCCCGCAAAAAAATCAAAATAAACAAAAAAATCAAGACCTCTTTGAACGAACATATCCGCAGGATCCGGGAGTTCAATGAGGTCTTGTTATTTTATTTAAGCGGCGCCTTCGCCGGTACTCCGGCCTTTCTGGGATAACGCCTGTCCGTAGGCTTTATTTTCCTTATAACGACCAGCCTGCGCCCCATATCGGTATCGGGAAGGAAGAAGCTTTCCTCCTTTTCCTTTCTTCCGCCCAGGAGCTTTATCGCTCCTGCTGCGTCGCGGATCTCCTCCCCGGCACTCTGTGTCTTATATGCTACAAAAAGACCGCCTTCGGAAACAAATGGCAGGCAGTATTCCGACAGCACGCTTAAACTCGCAACCGCCCTGGATACACAGAGGTCGAAGCTCTCCCTGTACTTTTCCGAGGCAGCCGCGTCCTCGGCCCTCATGTGTACGGCCTCGACGTCCGTTAACCCCAGGGAGCTTATCACATCATTCAAAAAACCGACCCTTTTATTAAGCGAATCGAGAAGCACCGTATTTATATGCGGGAACATTATCTTAAGCACCATGCCGGGAAATCCGGCACCGGTGCCCACGTCGATCATCGTGTTTACGGCTCTCAGATCCACTGCCTTTACGATGGAAAGGCTGTCGAGATAATGCTTTGTGCATACTTCTGAAAGCTCCGTCACGGCGGTAAGGTTCATCACCCTGTTCCCGGCTTCGAGCATTTCCTGATAGGAGAGGAGCATTTCCTCCTGTTCCGTGCTCATGCAGATATTCAGCTATTTCAGCTGTTCCCTGAGCCTTGTCATCTCTTCCATATGCTCACACCTTTTTCATCGAAAGATATACCAGGAGCACAGAGATATCCGCCGGCGAAACGCCGGAGATCCTGGACGCCATACCGATATTTGCGGGCTTCAGCTCATTGAGCTTCTGCATGGCTTCACGCCTCAGGCCCTTTATATCCGTATAGTCCAGATCCTCCGGAAGAGTGCGGGCCTCGATGCGCCTGAAGTCCTCGATCTGCTTCTGCTCGCGTTTGATGTACCCCTCGTATTTGATATACGTCTCCACCTGTTCCGTCACATCATCGGGAAGCTCCGGCCTGTCCTTATCTATGCATGCAAGCATGCCGTAATGAAGCTCGGGACGCCTTAAAAGCTCCTCCAGCGTGGCCGCCTTTTTAAGGGGAGTGGAACCGTTCTCCTCCAGGAACTGCTGGACCTCTTTGGATGCGCCCACCACGGTCTCCTTTATCCTCTGGACCTCTCTGTCGACGGCCTCATATTTCTTCATTACCTTTTCGTAGCGCTCATCGTCTATAAGGCCGATCTCGTGGCCCAGGGGCGTAAGCCTTATGTCCGCATTGTCCTGACGCAGCATAAGCCTGTATTCGGCCCTGGACGTCATCATGCGGTAGGGCTCCTTGCTGCGCTTCGTTACCAGGTCGTCGATAAGCACGCCAATATACGCATCAGATCTTTTTAGAACAATTTGTTCTTTGCCCAGAACGTACCTTGCGGCGTTTATTCCCGCAATGATGCCCTGTGCACCGGCTTCCTCGTAGCCCGAGCTGCCGTTGAACTGTCCCGCTGCGAAAAGCCCCTTTATCTTCTTGAACTCCAGCGTGGCCTTCAGCTGCACCGCGGGGATGCAGTCGTATTCGATGGCGTAGGCGTTCCTTACGATATGGGCGTTCTCAAGGCCCTCCATGGAGCGGTACATCTGATCCTGCACGTCTGCGGGCATGGAGCTGGACATTCCGCTCAGATACATCTCGTTCGTGTAAAGTCCCTCGGGCTCAATGAATATCTGATGTCTCTTCTTGTCCGCAAATCTTACCACCTTGTCCTCGATGGAAGGGCAGTACCTGGGGCCCACGCCCTCGATAACGCCTGCATATAAGGGAGACCTGTCCAGATTGTCCCTGATTATCTCGTGAGTCTTTTCGTTTGTATAGGCAAGCCAGCAGGATACCTGTTCCTTCTGGACGCTTTCCGGATCCGTTTCAAAGGAGAAGGGCACGACCCTTTCGTCGCCTTTCTGTTCCACAAGCTTTGAAAAATCTATGGTCCTTTTATCTATCCTGGCGGGAGTTCCGGTCTTGAACCTTATAAGCTCCACGCCCTTTTCACGCAGGTTGTCCGTCAGGTGGGTGGCCGCCATCAGACCGTTGGGCCCGGTATGGGTGATGGCCTCGCCCGTAAGACAGCGCGCGTTAAGATAAACGCCCGTCGCCAGCACGGCCGTCCTGCATTTATATATCTGTCCTGTATATATCTGTACAGCGGAAACATGGCCGTCCTCCAGAATGACGTCCGTCACCTCGGCCTGCCTTATCTCCAGGTTGTCGGTGTTTTCCAGGACCTTTCTCATCTCCCTGGAATAGGCCTGCTTGTCCGCCTGGGCGCGGAGAGAGTGCACCGCCGGCCCCTTGGACTTATTAAGCATCTTTGACTGTATGAACACCCTGTCTATGTTTTTGCCCATCTCGCCGCCCAGAGCGTCGATCTCCCTTACGAGATGGCCCTTGGAGGTGCCGCCGATGTTGGGATTGCAGGGCATCATCGCAATGGCGTCGACACTGACCGTAAATATGATGGTCTTCAGTCCCAGCCTTGCGGCAGCCAGCGCGGCCTCGCAGCCCGCGTGTCCGGCTCCGACGACCGCAACATCATA
This sequence comes from Lachnospiraceae bacterium, assembly GCA_017437705.1. The sequence continues at coordinate 4,486 of JAFRYJ010000294.1, read as the reverse complement.
TCCTTCAAAAACCTGTGTCATAAATGTCTCCTTATTTTCCCATGCAGAATCTTTCAAATACCCGGTCCGCTATATCATCCTCAACGCTTTCGCCGATGATGCTGCCGAGATACTTATACGCATCCATCATATCTATGGTATAGAGATCCTCAGGCATTCCGGCCGCTATGCTTTCCCTCACACGTGTAAGGCTTTCCGATGCGGCCTTCAGGGCCTCCCTGTGACGTGCGCTGGTGATGAACACCTCGTCGTTCATGGCGATCTCGCCGCTGAAGAACAGCTTCTTTATGCGCTCCGTCAGCTCGTCCCTGCCGCTGCCGTATTTCGCCGAGATCTCCAGGACCTCCTCTCCGGTCTCTTTTTCCAGCATCTCCCGGTCTGTGACGGTCTCGTCCACGTCCTTTTTATTAAGTACGACGATCTTCTTTTTATCGGGCAGCGCCTTTAAAATTGCCCTGTCCCTTTCGTCGAAATCCGTGCTCTTGTCCGCTACGAATATGATAAGATCCGCGTTTTTAATGGCGCTCATGGCCCTTTCCACACCGATCTTTTCCACCGTATCGGCGGTGTCCCTTATGCCGGCAGTGTCTATTATATTAAGGGTTATCCCCTGCAGGTCGACGTATTCCTCCAGGGTGTCCCTGGTGGTGCCGGCCACCTCGGTTACGATGGCCCTTTCCTCGCCCAGGAGCATGTTCAGAAGGGAGGATTTGCCCGCATTGGGCTTGCCGGCGATGACCGTCTTTATGCCTTCCTTTATGATGCGGCCCTCGTTGAAGCTCTCTGTAAGCCTCTCTATGGCCTTTATTCCTTCAGACAGCCTGGGGTCCAGCTCTTCTCCGAAACCCTCCATGGGGATGTGCTCAGGGTCGTCCAGGGCCGCTTCTATATACGCGACATCATTCAGGATGCTTTCCCTCAGGGCCCTTATCTTTTCGTAAAGGGCACCCTTCAGCTGTTTTACGGAATTGTCCATGGCCATCCTGTTTTTGGAGGATATGATGTCCATGACGGCCTCCGCCCTGGTAAGGTCTATACGGCCGTTCAGGAAGGCGCGCTTCGTGAATTCGCCGGGCTCCGCCGTCCTGGCGCCGTTTTTAAGGCAGGCATCCAGTATGGCGTTTATGGCCATGATACCGCCGTGGCAGTCTATCTCCACTATATCCTCCCGGGTATAGCTTCTGGGGGCGCGGAAGAGCAGTACGATGACCTCGTCGATGATCTTTCCGCCGTCCTCTATATAGCCGTAATGTATGGTGTGGCTCTTCTGATCAGCAAGGCGCTTTGTCCCGCCGGGGCTTCTGTATATGCGGTCCGCCACCTCTATGGCATCATCCCCGCTCATCCTTATCTTGCTTATACCGTAATTGCCCGTTCCGGCAGCTATAGCGGCAATAGTATCCATGTTTCCTCCCGGTGATGCTGAAATATTTCAGAAACAACAAAGTACTCTTTTTTTATACCATAAAAAAGGGAGCTTAAAGCTCCCGTTTTTTATTTTTTATTCGTTTCTTTTTCGGATATCCCTCAAAACCCGTCTTATCTTTTGGGTGCGATCACTATCTTCCTGTAGGGATCTACGCCTTCCGAATAGGTCTCGACATAGGGATTATTCTGAAGCGTTACGTGAATGATCCTTCTTTCGTAGGGATTCATGGGCTCGACCGTGATGCTCCTGTGGGTCTTCCTTACCTTGTTTGCCATGGTATTGGCCCACTTTTCAAGGCTTTCCGTCCTTCTTTCCTTATAGTTCTCCGTATCGACCTTGATCCTTATATAATCGTCAGTAAACTTGTTTACATAAAGCGATGCAAGATACTGTACCGCATAAAGGGTCTGTCCCCTCTTGCCTATAAGCGATCCCATGTCGGGACCGGATACATCGATGGAAATGGACTGCTCCGCGTCGTCGAAGCTTATGTCCAGCTTGTTTTCGATGCCCATCTTCGTAAGCATGCCGCCCACGAATTCTCCGGCCTTTTCTATAACGGAGGCCTTCTGTTCATCGTTTAAAAGGACTCTTTCCTTTTCCTCTCTCTGATCCACTGTCTTTACGGAAACTACGGTCTCCTTGAATCCTCCCGTTTTCTTGTCGTCGAATTTCTTCCTGTCTTCCTTTTTTGCAGGCTCCTTTACCGCCTGAGCTTCCTTTTTAACGGGAACTGCCTTCTCTGCGGCTTCTTTAACAGCTGCAGGTGCCTTTTCCCTTACTTCCTTCTTTTCCGAAACCGGTGCCGGCTTTGAGGGCGCTTCCTTTTTATCGGGGGCAACTGCAGGCTTTTCAGGCGCTTCCTTCTTTTCGAAAGCCTTTACGGGTTTTGCGGGTTCTTCCTTCTTTTCGAAGGATTTTACGGGTCTTTCAGGCCTTTCGGGCCTTTCGGCCTTTGCCGGCTGCTCTTTTTCCCTTGCGGGCTTCGGTCTGTTTTCGGCAGGCTTCTGCTTTTTGTCTTTTTCGATGAATTTTCTTCTGGCCTTTATCACGACATCTCTGGCGCCTATACCGAATAATCCGCGGCTTCCCTTGTCCACCACTTCATACTCAAGCATATCGCTCTGTATGCCCAGCCTTCTCTGTGCCTCATACTTTGCATCCTCCAGAGTTTTGGCACTGACTTCTATATATTCACTCATTTTTTACTCCCGGTCATTTTCTGTCCTTTAACATGTTCGCGATCTCGGAAATGCTCCTTCCGCCGGTGCTCTTTTTACCCTTGCTGTCAGTTGATGCATCGGTGGTTCCAAGCGATCCGGCCGCATCCTTGGCTTCCGCAGCGGCGTCAAATGCCTGATCCTGTTCCTTTTCAGACACTCTGTCCTTAAGATTCTTTCCGGAAGCCGCTTTTTCGCTGATGGTCTTTCTTCTGGGAGGTTCTCCCACATTCTTAAGAGAAGTATTGGCGATGGTATCGAATTCGCCGTACCTTCCGCCCTGCTTCTTTATCTTCTTTTCGCGTTTCTTGTCCGCCTTGGCTTTGCTTTCTTCAACCAGCTTGTCGATACCCCGCTTCTCCAGCCACCTGTTGATAAACAGTATGATGATGGTAAGTACAACAGCACGGGCGATCCAGTACAGGCCTACGCCGATCTGCAGCGAGAAGCAGATGACCATTGAAAGTACCGGCATCAGGATCATCATCATCTTCATGCCGCCGCCCATGTTCTGCTGGGACTTGCTCTGTGAGACCTTCGTATTGATGACCTGTGTTATGGCTGATATTACAGGTACGAGAACGCCGGGCCACCAGCCGTCCGTCAGCGGCAGGTTGGCTATATTAAGGCCCAGAAACGTATAGGCGTTGGTGATGGCGGGAAGGTTCTGATCGATGGCTTCAATTACCGGTCCGTTGGACGCAAAGGCCGTCCTGACGGCATCCCACTGGTCAGCCCTGAGGGTATTCAGCATATCTATGATGCTGTTGGTATCCTTGATGTTGAAATTGCTCACGGCGAGCTTGAGGGAGCTTATAAGCTCCGAACAAATGGTTCCCGATGTGTCTGCGTTCTTGATGCTGTCCGCAATGGGCTCGTACATGTCGTGTATGGGTTCTATATAGGCGGGTATCGACCTGATAACACTGAAGAGCGCGAAGATGATGGGCAGCTGGATAACGAGCTGAAGGCATCCGCCGGTTGCGGAAGTGCCGTACTTCTCGTAGATCTTGTTCATTTCCTGCTGCATTTCCATATTTGCCTGGGCATCGGCTCTTCTGGCATACTTTTCCCTGAGCTTCATGATCTCGGGCTGCATTACGGAATTAAGAAGGGTAAATTTCTGCTGCTTGATCGTAAGGGGGATCATTAAAATGTTGATGACTACCGTCATAAGTATGATCGCAAGACCGACGTTGCCCACGTTGAGCCAGTCCAGGAACTTATATATGACGTTGAGTATCCAACCGATGATGTAGGCAAAAGGACTGAGTAATCCGCCTACCTTTGTCAAAACAAGAAAATCCACTTTTTTCCTCCTTAAGGCACAGGATCGTATCCGCCCTTAGAGAACGGATTGCACCTTAGTATTCTTTTCGCGGCCATGGCACCGCCCTTTAATGCACCGTATTTTTCCACCGCCTCCAGGGCATAGGCGGAGCAGGTGGGGTAGTATTTGCATGTGCTCCTTCCCTTTGCCGGCGACAGATATTTCTGATATACGCGAATGGATGACAACATAAATTCTTTCATTGCATTAAAGTTTAAGATCTTCTCCAAGAATCCTTTGTTTTTCCGCCAGTTTCAAAATGGATCTCTCCATATCCCGGCATTTCTTTCCCACGGCCCCTTTTCTTGTGACGATGACCATATCGTGTCCGCAGGTAAACAGTCCCTCATTTAATCTGTATGCTTCTCTTATTATTCTTGTCAGTCTGTGCCTGACTATACTGTTTCCGATCTTTTTGCTGGTGCTGATGCCTATCCTGTTTTTCCGAAGTCCGTTTCCGAGTGCGTACAAAACGATGTTTTCGTCCGCAACGGATCTTCCTTTTCT
>JAFRYJ010000293.1 GCA_017437705.1 Lachnospiraceae bacterium | reverse complement strand
TCGGAAAGGCGTTAAAAAATGACAGACAGATTATCGGTTTACAAAATGATGATCCTCTACATGCTGAATAAGGTGGATTACGAGCTGTCGGCATCACAGATGTCCGAGTTTTTTATGGGACAGGATTACTGCAATTATTTCTCATTCCAGGAATCCATATCTGAGCTGGAGACGACGGATTTCATCACTCCCAAGACCGTAAGGAATTCCACATACTATTCCATCAACGAGTCCGGGCGCGATACTCTGGAGTATTTCGGAAGCGACCTTTCAGACAACATCAAGGCCGATATAGACAAATATCTGAAGGACAACAGGATAAGGCTACGCTCCGGCTCGGAGATCCTGGCAGATTACAAAAAAACAGAACAGGAGCAATATGCTGTCTCCTGTTCCCTTAAGGATAACGGTGAAAAACTTCTCGAGTTCGTTATTTACGTTGAAGACGAAGAGACCGCGATCCGCATCTGCGACGGCTGGAGAGGAAAGAGCTCCGACGTCTATTCCGAAATAATGCGTTCGCTGTTGAGCTGACCGTCTATTATATCCATTATCTCCTCTCTTCCCTCTTTTGTCAGGGAAGAATAGGCGATGAGCGGCACATCCTTTTTAAGACCGAGCCCCTCCTTAAGCATCTTAAGATGCGAAAGGAGACGGCTCTTTTTTATTTTGTCCGCCTTTGTGGCAATGATGACCACATCATGGCCGTAGGAAGCAGCCCAGTCGTACATCTGCTTATCCAGGGGACTGGGCTCATGTCTGATGTCGACAAGGATGAATACCTTCTTTAAAAGCTTTGACGTGCTGAGGTATCTGTCGATCATCTTCCCCCACTGCTCCTTAACGGACTCCGGCACATTGGCAAAACCGTAGCCCGGCAGGTCAACGAAATGTATCTCGCCGTTCACATTATAAAAATTTATGGTGCGCGTTTTCCCCGGTGATGCCGACACCCTCGCCAGGGACTTCCTGTTGAGAAGCCCGTTTATCAGGGATGATTTCCCGACATTAGACCTTCCGCTGAATGCTATCTGCGGAAGGTCTGTATCCGGTATCGCGCTTGTTACGCCGAGCACATGCTCCAGCGATACTTCCTTTATTTTCATTTTTACACCTTAAACGGCGTCGGCCTTTCTCGTCCTATTGCCGCGTGCTCTGGGCTTCTCGCCGTATTCTATAAGGGGCTCGCCTCCCTCTTCAACGCATTCCTTTGTGAATACGCAGGAAACCGCGTTTTCATCAGAAGGAAGCTCGAACATGATGTTTAAAAGGGCTTTCTCCATGATCGAACGCAGGCCTCTTGCTCCCACGTTTCTTTCCATGGCCTTTTCCGCCACTGCGTGAAGGGCGTCCTCGTCAAATTCAAGGTCGATCCCGTCCAGCTCGAAGGTCTTTTTATACTGCTTTACAAGGGCGTTCTTCGGCTCCGTAAGTATCCTTACAAGGTCCTCCGTCGACAGCGGATCCAGCGCCACATTTACGGGCATACGGCCGATGAACTCGGGGATAAGTCCGAATTTGATAAGATCCTGAGGCTGCACAGCTCTCAGAAGATCGCCCAGCCTGTAATCGTGCTTCTCACCCAGATCCTCGGAATTGAAGCCTATGGTCTTCTTTCCCAGCCTGTCCTCGATTATCTTCTCGAGGCCGTCGAAGGCTCCGCCGCAGATAAAGAGGATGTTCGTGGTATTGATCTGGTAAAACTCCTGCTGGGGATGCTTCCTTCCTCCCTGAGGGGGTACGTTGGCATCGGTGCCCTCGATTATCTTAAGAAGCGCCTGCTGCACGCCTTCGCCGGAGACGTCCCTTGTGATGGAAACGTTTTCCGACTTCTTTGTTATCTTGTCGACCTCGTCGATATAAACGATGCCGTGCTCAGCCCTTTCGATGTCGTAGTCCGCAGCCTGGATAAGCTTCAGAAGGATATTCTCCACGTCCTCGCCCACATATCCCGCTTCAGTAAGGGTCGTGGCGTCTGCTATAGCAAAAGGCACGTTCAGAAGCCTTGCAAGTGTCTGGGCCAGAAGCGTCTTTCCGCTTCCCGTGGGGCCTATCATTATAACGTTGCTCTTCTGAAGCTCAACGTCGCCCGTATCCCCGGCCAGCACTCTCTTGTAATGGTTGTATACAGCCACAGAAAGGACCTTCTTAGCCTCGTCCTGTCCGATAACATACTCGTCCAGGAAATCCCTGATCTCCCTGGGCTTTAAAAGATTGATGCTCTCGCCGATCCTGTTACCATAGGAGAATTCCTCCTCCATGAGCTCGGAGCAGATTGAAACGCATTCGTCACATATGATGGCATCCTTGCCTCTGTATGACGCCCTTGCCTGTGAAAGCGGCTTGCCGCAGAAGGAACAGCGCATGGTCGTTACGTCTGAATCCATGTTTTTTGACATATGATCCCCTTATCAGTCCTTTCTCGAAACGATAACGTTGTCGATAAGACCGTATTCCCTGGCTTCCTCTGCCGTCATGTAATAATCCCTTTCGGTATCGATCTCGATCTGTGCAAGATCCTTTCCGGTATTGGCTGCCAGTATCTCGTTAAGTTTCTTTCTCGTCTTTATGATGTTGTCCGCCACGATCTTGATATCCGTAGCCTGACCCTGGGCACCGCCCGAGGGCTGATGGATCATGATCATGGAATTGGGAAGGGCATATCTCTTTCCCTTAGTGCCGCCGGAAAGAAGCAGGGCTCCCATGGATGCGGCCATGCCCATGCAGATGGTGGAAACATCACACTTGATATAATTCATTGTGTCGTAGATAGCCATGCCGGCGGTAACGGCTCCGCCCGGGCTGTTGATATAAAGGCTTATATCCTTGCCGGGATCCTCGGACTCAAGGAACAGCATCTGTGATACAACGAGGCTTGCGGTAACGTCCGTTATCTCTTCCCCGAGGAAAATGATCCTGTCCTTAAGGAGCCTTGAATAAATATCGTAGGAGCGCTCTCCGCGGCTTGTCTGTTCTATTACATAAGGCACTAAACTCATTATCTAACCCTCTTATCAGTCTTCCTTTGCTTCGGCTTCTTCCTCTGCAGGTGCAGGCTCTTCGGTCACGGCAGGCTCTTCCTCTGCAGGCTTTTCAACTTCGACCGATTCATCCACTATGAAGTTGAGCGCCTTATCGTGCTTAACCTGCTCTCTGATAGCGTCGATCTGGTCCTCGCCCATGAATTCCTTTACCTTGTCTGCGCTGAGGCCGTATGCCTTGCCGAGCATCTCGAACTGCTCTTCCATATCTTCGTCGGTAACTTCAAGGCCTTCCTTCTCTGCGATCGCTTCGAGGATAAGGGTGCTCTTTATGTTCTTGAGAGCATCGGGACGTGTATTCTCCCTGAAGGTCTCGATATTGATACCCATGTACTGGAGATACTGCTCAAGCGAGAATCCGCTGTAGGCCATCCTGTTCCTCTGATCCTCGATGATCTGGTCCACTCTCGTGTCGATCATAGCTTCGGGAACATCGATAACGGAACCCTCTACGAGCTTATCCATGATCTCGGACTGCTTTCTTACCTTATCAGCGTCCTCTTTCCTCTTTGTGATGTTCTTCTTGATATCTTCCCTGTATTCCGCAACAGTCTCGAATTCGGAAACATCAGCCACGAAATCGTCGTCCACCTCGGGGATCTCCCTGACCTTTACCTCGTGGATCCTGCAGGCGAATACTGCGTCCTTGCCGGAAAGAGTCTTCTCGTGATAGGCTTCGGGGAACGTAACGTTAACGTCCTTCTCATCTCCCGCCTTTGTTCCGATGAGCTGATCCTCAAATCCGGGGATGAACTGTCCGGATCCGAGCGTAAGCGTCTGATTCTCTGCTGTTCCGCCGTCGAAGGCTACGCCGTCCACAGTGCCGGCATAATCGAGAACTACTATATCGCCGTTTTCCGCAGGTCTGTCAACGGTTACTTCCCTGGCGTTCTTGTCCTGTTCCAGCTTGATCTCTGCATCGATCTCCTCGTCGGATACTTCGATAGCCTTCTTCTCAACTTCTGTTCCCTTATATTCGCAAAGCTCAACGGGAGGTTTAACGGCAAAATCCACCGTGTATATAAAATCGCTTCCCTTTTCGATCTTAACGATATCCATAAAGGGCCTTGAAACGGGCTTGAGCTCTGCTTCCGCAAGCGCCTCCTCGTATGAACCGTTGACCGCGATGTCCGATGCATCCTCGTAGAACATCTCGGGTCCGTACATTTTTTCAACTACCTGAAGAGGAACATGTCCCTTTCTGAATCCCTGGATAACTATCTTTCCCTTGTTTTTATTGTAGGCCTGAACATAGGCTTTATCGAATTCCTCAGCCGGTACGGTCACCGTAAGTCTGACCATATTATGTTCAAGTTTCTCCACCTGTGAGTTCATAATTGTACTCCTCCTGTTTTTTGCGCATTATTCAAATATTATATTACAGGTGATGAACCATGTAAAGGACAAAAAGCCCTGTATATGCCTGTTTC
>JAFRYJ010000292.1 GCA_017437705.1 Lachnospiraceae bacterium | reverse complement strand
CGTTAAAAAGATCATGAAGCACAGCCTTGAATCAAGGGGCAGATCGGTAAAGAGCCAGGAGGAGCTCTCTGAACTGATCAAAAAGAAGAAAATGATACAGGAGCTCAAAATAGAACTTCGTTGACACAAAGGAGAAACCATGGCAAGGAAAAAAGAAGAAGCCGCTAAGGCTGAAGCAGCTGAAACAAAGAAAAAGGGCAAAAAGGCGGAGACCGCAGCAGTGCCTGTTGAGGCAAAAGAGGCGGAGACTGCATCGGAACCTGCAGAGGTAAAAAAGACCAAAAAGAAGTCTTCGAAGAAGGCTGATGCAGAGGCCGCGGCAGAGATGCCCGAGGCAGCCGTTGATTCTGCTGCCGAAGAGATAAAGGAAGAGGCTGAGAACAGGTTTGAGGCAAAGGTGCCTGCAAAGAAGACAAGGAAAAAGACCGTAAAGGCAGAGACTACTGTTGAACCTGAACCTGCTGCAGAGCCTGAGCCCGCAGCAGAGCCTGAGGCAAAGGAGGCCGATGCTCCGGAGAAGAAGCCTGTCAAAAAGACGAGAAAGAAAGCCGCAAAGGCTGATGCTCCCGCAGAAGAGCCGGTACAGGAGACTGAACCCGTTAAAGAGGAAGCTCCCGCGGTAGAGCCTGAGCCCGCCGCTGAGCCTTCTGAGGAAAAGCCTGCGCCCAAAAAGAGATCATCGGGTAAGAAAAAGGCCGTAAAGGCCGAGGCTCCCGAAGAAGCACCTGCAGAAGACGTTCCCGCTCATGAAGAAGCACCTGCAGCCGAAACGGAAGTACCTGCTGCCGATGCGCCTTCGGAGGAAGCTCCTCCAAAGAAAAAGAAGGCTTCACGTTCTTCAAAGAAGAAGGATGCAGAGAAGGAAGCAGCCGAAAAAGAAGCGGCTGAGAAATCTGCAGCCGAGAAATCCGAAGCTGAAAAGGCGGCAGAGGAAAACGCAGCGGAAGAGAAGGCTGAGGCAGAGAAAGCCGTTGAAGATGAGGCTCAGAAGAAGGCTCCCGTAAAGAAAAAAAGGACGTCAAAGAAGGCTGCAAAGCCCGTTGAGGAAGAAGTGCCTGCAGAAGAGACAGCCGCGGCTGAAGCTGAAAAAGAAGAGGAAGCGGCGCCTGAAGATCCGGCACCTGCCGAAGTTGAAGAGAAGGCTGCCGAAGCGGCAGCCGAAGAACCTGTAAAGAAGCCCGCAAGGAAGAAACGTACTTCCAAAAAGGCTAAGGCTGAAGAAGCTCCCGAAGAGGAGGCGCCCGGGGAGACAAAGGCGGCAGAAGAAGCGGAAGCGCCTGCAGATATCCCTGTTGAAGCGGACATCATCGATGAGGACAGCTACGACTATCTTATTGATGTCGACGATCTGGACCTTGCCGATGACAGCGCGGACAGAGACATGGCCGACCGCGAGGCAAAGAAGAGCAACAGCGACAAATTCAATGAGAGGCTGAGGGAGCTGATACCCTACGCCAATCTCAAGAAAGGCCTCCTCGAGGTCCAGGAGATAAACGATTTCTTCGCCGACATCGAGCTTACGGAGGATGACGTTGAGAAGATCTACGAAACACTGGAAGCCAACGAGATCGATGTGCTGAAGCTTACCTCCGAGGATGATGATATCGACATCCCCGACGATGAGCTTGACGACAGCGGTGCCGAAAACGTGGAGGAGCTGGACGAGCTCCTCGTTCCCGAAGGCATCAGCATCGAGGATCCCGTAAGGATGTACCTTAAGGAGATCGGCAAGATACCTCTTCTGAGCGCTGAAGAGGAGATAGAGGTCGCCAAACGTATGGAAGCAGGCGACGAGGAAGCCAAGAAGGAGCTGGCCGAAGCCAACCTGAGGCTCGTTGTAAGTATCGCCAAGAGATACGTCGGAAGGGGAATGCTTTTCCTCGACCTCATTCAGGAAGGAAATCTCGGTCTTATAAAGGCCGTTGAGAAATTTGATTACAGGAAGGGATACAAGTTCTCCACCTATGCCACATGGTGGATCAGGCAGGCCATCACCAGGGCCATCGCCGATCAGGCCAGGACCATCCGTATCCCCGTACATATGGTAGAGACCATCAACAAGCTGGTAAGGGTTTCGAGGCAGCTGCTTCAGGAACTGGGCAGAGAGCCCACCCCGGAAGAGATCGCCGCGGACATGAAGATACCCGTGGAAAAGGTAAGGGAGATCCTGAAGATATCACAGGAGCCCGTATCGCTGGAGACGCCCATAGGTGAAGAGGAAGACAGCCATCTGGGAGATTTCATACAGGACGACAACGTTCCCGTTCCTCCCGATGCCGCAGCATTCTCCCTTCTGAAGGAGCAGCTCCAGGAGGTATTAAGCAACCTTACCGACAGGGAGCAGAAGGTGCTCAAGCTGCGCTTCGGCCTTGATGACGGAAGACCCAGGACCCTTGAGGAAGTGGGCAAGGAATTCAACGTTACCAGAGAGCGTATAAGGCAGATCGAAGCGAAGGCTCTGAGAAAGCTCAGACATCCCCAGAGGAGCCGCAAGCTCCGGGATTATCTCGATTGATATGCCGGGCAGAAGACTTGAACTCATACTGGAGAGGATACCCCCGTGCCGCCTGCTTTGCGACGTAGGGACGGATCACGGCTATATACCCATAGCCGCTGTTTCTTCGGGAAAGGCGGAGCGGGCCGTCGCCTCGGATGTGAATCCCGGACCGCTCGGAAGAGCAGAGGAGAACATCGCTGTGCGGGGACTGTCGGACAGGATCGAAACGGTGCTGTCAGACGGGCTGGAGAACCTCAGCGGCGATGCCGACGTATACGTTATATCCGGAATGGGCGGCGACCTGATGGCCGGCATCATCGGCAAAGGCACGGATAAGATAAAGGAAGGCTGTACGCTGGTGCTGCAGCCCCAGTCCAGGATACCGGAATTCAGGCATTTCCTCCATGACAGCGGATTTGCCATCGATGACGAGACCTGGACCGTTGATGCGGGAAAGACATATGTCGTTATCACGGTCCGCCGTGGAGAGCAGCAATATGATGATGAGGTGTTCTACGCCTACGGCTTTCACGGCATAACAAAAAGGGATCCCGTGCTCGGAACATTCCTCGAGGGTGAGCATGAGAAATTTCAGAGCATCATAACGAGCATGGAGATGGAAGGCCTCAGGGACCCGGCCGGGAATGATGAGCTTTCATCAAAGCTTGAACTTGCTGACAGGGCGCTGGCCCGTATTAAGGATCAGGGAGCAGGATATGGTAAAGATCAGGTATAAGGACAAGGAGTATTCATTCAAAAACGGTTCAATACTGAGAGACGCGGCGTTGAAGCTTGAGCCTGATAAGGAAGTGATCCTCGCCATGGTGGACGGGAAGCTGGCGGAGCTTGCCAACAGGCTGAAGGACGGCACGGAGCTCAGAATGCTTACCACAGCGGATTATATAGGCTATCAGACCTACAGGCGGACCGCGTCCATGATACTGGTCAAAGCCGCCAGAGAGGTGCTGGGAGACGGAAACGATACCGATGTAATAGTGGATTTTTCAATCAGCACCGGTTTCTACTGCAGGCTTGCAGGAGACAGGAAGATAACGAAGGCCGCGATCAAAAAGATAAAGACGCGCATGAAGGAGATCATCGATGCGGATATCCCTATAAAAAAGGAATCCATGCCCATCGACGAGGCCATCGCGTTATTCGCAAAACAGAACATGTACGACAAGGTGAAGCTTTTAAACTACAGAAGGGCTTCCACCGTAAACGTCTACGAGATAGACGGCTTCAAGGATTACAATTACGGCTATGTATCCTACAGCACGGGCCAGATAAGATTCTGGGACATTGTGCCCTACAAGGACGGCTTCATACTCAATTTCCCCGAAAAGGGTGTATGGAAGCAGCCGGGGCCCTATGAGCCCTATGACCGCCTGTTCGAGGTAATGAACGGATCCTCCGAATGGGGCAGGAGCCTGGGACTTGACACTGTTGGCGATCTTGACGAAGCCATCGCCGCCGGCAGGGCCAACGACATCGTACTGATGCAGGAGGCCTTTCAGGAGAAGAAGATCGGCGAGATCGCACAGAAGATCAGTGAGAAACAGGGCTGCCGCGTGATCCTTATAGCAGGGCCTACATCATCGGGCAAGACCACCTTTTCCCACAGGCTGTCGCTGCAGCTGAGGGCCCTGGGCATCAAGGCACACCCCCTGGCCTGCGACAACTATTTCGTGAACAGGGAGGATACCCCCGTCGACGCGGACGGCAGGCTGGATTACGAGTCCTTAAGGGCTATCGATACGAAGAAGCTGAACGAGGACATCACGGGGCTCCTTAAGGGCGATACCGTGGAGATCCCCGTATTCAATTTCGTGTCCGGAAAGAGGGAAGCTATCGGCACGCCCATGAGGCTCATGGATGACGAGGTGCTGGTAATGGAGGGCATTCACTGCCTGAACGACGCACTCACGTATTCGCTGGATGCGGGCTCGAAATTCAAGATCTATATAAGCGCCCTCACGATGATGAACGTTGACAAGCACAACAGGATAGCCACCACCGACGGCAGGCTTATCAGAAGGATCGTCAGGGATGCAGCGAAGAGGGGGGCAGACGCCAGGAAGACCATCGGTATGTGGGACATTGTCAGAAGAGGGGAAAAGGCCAATATATTCCCTTATCAGGAAGGCGCCGACGTGATGTTCGACTCGTCATTGATATACGAGCTCGCCGCGCTAAAGCAGTATGCGGAGCCCCTTCTGTTCAACGTGCCCAAGGACAGCCCCGAGTATCCTGAGGCAAAGAGACTGCTCAAGTTCCTTGATTATTTCCTGGGCATAAGCACGGAGCATATACCACACAATTCCGTGCTCAGGGAGTTTATCGGGGGCAGTTATTTCAATGTTTAATGTTTTTAAAAGCTGCGCTGCCGCATGACCGGCGGGTGCAGATCGACATCAGTATATATCGAAGTCTGCCGGATGGTCGCCGGCGCACAGACGAAAGGGTGCGCGGGAGGAAAGTCCGGGCTTCACAGGGAAGGATGCCTGATAACGTCAGGTGGAGGCGACTCCAAGGAAAGTGCAACAGAAATAAACCGCCGCGTCATGCGGTAAGGGTGGAAAGGCAGTGTAAGAGACTACCGGTCCGGCGGTAACGGCGGGCGCTCTGCAAACCCCATCCGAAGCAAGGCCGAACAGGGGGAGATACGGTGTCCCGCCGTTCCTCCGGGTGGGTCGCTCGAGCCCCGCAGCGATGCGGTGCCTAGATAGATGATCATCCAAGACATAACCCGGCTTACAGGCAGGCTTCGATATTATATAAAAATGTATGGTAAATACACCGCCGGAACTGACGGTGTATCGATTTTAAATGGAGACACTTATGGAAGAGGGACCGTTAAAAAGATTTTTGAGAATGGCCGCACCGATCCTGATGCTTATAGGTGTGGAGGTCCTTCTGGCCTTCGCCTTTGCCATGATATTCCGCGCGAAGGTGATGAAGGAGGCCGGGATAACCGACACGGCCGCACCGGGGGCATACCAGGCCCTGCTGGATAAATACGTTGAGCTGATCAGGGACAATTCCCTTCTGATAACTCTTATAGTGGGAGTCATCGCCATAGCGTTTTCCCTGCTGCTTCTTAAAAATGATGAAAAAAGACACCGCTACAATGTGGTCTATAAAAGCATACCCCTGCCCGCATATCCGGCGGCGGCGGTGCTGGGAACGGTACTCTGCGCAGGCATCAACCTGTTCTTCTATGTTTCGGGATTCTACGGGATGATGGGATCAGACGCCGCAGCCATGGAGAGCGTGTACAGGGGGAGCATCATTATCCAGATAGTGACGGTATGCATAGTGTCACCGCTGATGGAAGAGCTGGTATTCAGAAACCTTTTCTATAAGAGGATGAGGGATTATATATCATTCTGGCCCGCATGCCTGGTGTCGGCCTTTGTCTTTGCCGTGTATCACGGAAATCTGCTGCAGGGCACATACGCCTTCATCACGGGTATCGTTCTGGCGTTCATATTCGAAAAGACGGATTTTGTGCTTATACCGTTCCTGTGCCATGCGGCGGCGAACACTCTGTCCTATGTGCTTACGTATACCCTTAAGGAAATGCCGGGAGAGACAGTGACATGGGTCTGTCTTGCCGTATGCACGGCGGCAGCGGCCGGACTGATATTCTATTTTTACAGGAAAGTTCAGGTGGAATACAGCCTTAAGAAGACGGTGTGAAACCGCGAAAAACCGCGAAAGATGATGATTTACCGAAATGCATGAAGGCTGTAAATTATTGTTGACAAAAGGCGCCGGAGATTATAAAATACGAACATAGGTTCGAATAATTGACTAAGGGGTATATTTTATGGACAATTCCGAAAAACAGAAAGCACTCGACATCGCACTCATGCAGATAGAAAAACAGTTCGGCAAAGGCTCGGTCATGAAGCTGGGCGACAAGGGCAATTCCATGGACGTGGAAACGGTACCCACCGGCTCCCTCAGCCTGGATATAGCGCTGGGACTCGGCGGCGTTCCCAGAGGACGTATCATCGAGATCTACGGACCGGAATCATCGGGCAAGACCACCGTCACACTTCATATGGTGGCGGAGGTGCAGAGAAGGGGCGGAATAGCAGGCTTTATCGATGCGGAGCATGCTCTGGATCCCGCATATGCAGCCAATATCGGAGTGGATATAGACAATCTCTATATTTCACAGCCGGATAACGGAGAGCAGGCCATGGAGATAACAGAGACCATGGTGCGTTCGGGAGCTGTGGACATCATCGTTATAGACTCCGTCGCAGCACTCGTTCCCAAGAGCGAGATCGACGGCGAAATGGGAGATTCCCATGTGGGACGTCAGGCAAGACTCAT
>JAFRYJ010000291.1 GCA_017437705.1 Lachnospiraceae bacterium | reverse complement strand
TGAAGAGGAAGAGGAAGAAGAGCCTGCAAGATCCGTAACTGAAGAAGGCGGAGACGAAGAGGAATCATCACCCTGGACCTACGATACAAAGGAATATCCCGTAGTTATCACGGTAGACCACAACTTTGAGACGGCTGAGATGGAAGCCACCGTAACGATCGACGGCGACGAGACCACCGAGCTTACGATCACCAATGTATACAAGGCTGCATCAACCGAGGCAACGCTTGAAGTTAAAAAGGAGATCGAAGATACTTCGGGCAGCGCTTACGATACGACATTCACCTTCACGCTGAAGGATTCCGACGGCAAGACCCTTGGTACTGCTACAGTTGTCGGAGCAGGTACGGCGACCTTCGATCCCATCACTTATGAGGAGGCCGGCGATTACAGCTACACCATCACCGAGACCAAGGGCAGCGCAGCAGGATACACTTACGACACCGCATCCTATGCCGTAAAGGTTACGGTTGCTGACGAGGGAGGCAAGCTTGTAGCAACAGTCGCCTACGGCAAGGACAGCTCAACGGAGCTTACCGTAACAAACATCTACGATCCCAAGGATGCAGAGGCAGAGCTTAAGGCGCGTAAGGTAGTAGACGACCAGTCCGACAGCGCGCCGGATGAGACATTTACATTCGAACTTGTGGATGAAGACGGAAGTGTAGTTGAGACAGTATCAAGAAAGAACGGCGGTTATGTAAACTTCAGCACGCTTACCTTTGATCATGTAGGTACATACAATTACACGATCCGTGAGGTTTCCGGCAGCACCGCGGGATTCACCTACGATACCGATGGACGCGATGTACAGATCGAAGTAACTGACGACGGCAAGGGCAGCCTGAAGGCTGAAGTTACTTATCTTACCGACGAAGGCGAAGCTGTTATCACGAACCCTTACAAGGCAGAACCTACAAGCATCAAGTTCGGCGTTGCCAAGAAAGTCAAAGGACTTCCCGAGGATGCAGAGGCACAGGAATTCACCTTCGTTCTGAAGAATTCCGACGGCACCGTTCTGCAGAACCTCAAGCTTACAGGTGAAGGCGTTGCAGAGTTCAACAAGATCACCTATGACAAGGCAGGAACATACACCTACACCGTTAATGAGAAGAAGGGCAGCGCGGCAGGTTATACCTACGACAGCGCATCCTACACCGTAACGGTTACCGTAACTGATGAAGGCGGAAAGCTTAAAGCCGCCAAGGAGATCACCAAGGACGGCAGCGCAGCCAGCGTTATCACCTTCACGAACACCTACAAGGCAGCAAGCGTGACCGTAGACCTGAGCGGAAGCAAGAAGCTTACCGGACGTGATCTTGCAGCAGGCGAGTTCAGCTTCACTCTTGAGATCGACGGCGCAGCCGCCGAGACAGTGACGAACGCAGCCGACGGAAGCATCACCTTCAGCACTCTTACCTTCAAAGAGGCCGGAGAGCATGAGTTCAAGATCTACGAAGTAAAGGGCAGCGCCGAGGGCGTTACCTATGACGAGACCGTATACGAAGGCACCATCACAATTACTGATGACGGAGCAGGCCAGCTTGAAGCATCAGTTGAAGGCGCCGGAGACATCACCTTCAATAACGAGTACGAGAAGAAGGAGATACCTCCCGGACCTCCTACCGGTGATGGCTTCAACGACATCATGTGGCTCATGGCAATGCTGGCAGCGATCCTCGTGCTCGCAGGCATGGCTGCAGTCAGGGCCCGCAAAAGAGGCTGATGAGGCAGCGGGATCCGCAAATTGATCAACTGAATAAGCATTGATGCGGAATGCGCATAAATGAGACTGAATGTGGATGAGAAGACCTCTCATCCACATTTTTTGCGCGTTTCGGGGGGAAAAGCATAATATTTGCAGGCAAAGAGTTAAGGTTTTGCTTGTATTGCAAAAAAAAGTGATGTAATATTTGATTAATAATGGGCAAAATATGCCACAAAATATCAGGGATCGAACTTATCTTTGATCTTTTATGTCAGAAAAAGTGCTGAGTGCGCTGTTTCTGACCGGGCAGTTTTGTTTGAACTATATGATACTTATGCTAAGTGAGAGGGGCTTTAAGTATGAGAAAGAGTTTTAAGACGGGGAAAAAGATAATTGCGGTCGTCCTGACACTGTTCATGGTGATCAGTGCGGTCCATGTTTTCTTCCCGGCACAGGAGGCAGAGGCAGCCATTTCAGATGCACCTGCGACGGAAAAGAAGCTTATCGACAACGGCGACGGCACTTATACGCTGGCGCTATCAGTTACCGGTGAAGCCGAGAGCAGCACCGTTACCCAGGCGACTAAGGCAAACGTCGTACTGGTCATCGACACGTCGAGTTCGATGAACCAGAGCAGCGGTACGACCACGCCCATCGAGTATACCGAGTTCACCGGCGAGGGTACCCAGACAGGACCGGGCGGCGGCGGTACGCAGTATTACGGTATTGATGAAGAAGGCGAATACACGCGTGTATACTGGCGCAACACCGTGCAGAACGGAACGTCCCACTGGCGTTTGACAAACAGCAGCACCGGCCCGCAGTACACGGGTACCGTATATACGAGATCCGGCGGGAATGCGATATCACGTCTCGAAGCCGAGAAGGACGCCCTTACGAAGGATGGCGGCATCATCGACGAGCTGCTGAGCCAGAACGTTCCGGGTGACAGCCAGAAGTCCGATATCATAGAGATCGCTGTTGTAAACTTCGATACACGCGGACATTATGCTCAGGACTTCACCACAAATGCCGATTCATTAAAAAATACGATCAACAGCCTGGGCACCGCTACCGGCACAAACTGGGAAGAGGGCCTGGCATTTGCAGAGTACTATGCGGACAACATAAAAGCCGCGCAGCCCGACGAGGACGTTTATATCATCTTCCTCACCGACGGTGAGCCCACGACCCATGCAGGCGACTACAGTGTAAATACCAATTACGCGCAGGAATGGGGGTTTGCCAACGACAATGCAAGGACCCTTGTGACGGACGGATATATATTCTACGCCCTTTTCACATGGGGCTCCGGAACCTCAAGCCACTATCTGTCCAGCCTTGTTCAGTATGCATATACAGGCGCAGGCAACTCCGACAGCACGCTTCAGCCTGCATATGCCCAGTATTTTACCGATGCCAGTGATACCGCGACGCTTATCGCAGCTCTGGAGCAGATCGTCAGTGAGATCACCGAAAGCGTAGGATTTACGGATGTGGAAATGACCGACGGTGTGACCAGCATGACCACTTCGACCGTAAAGGCAACAGCCAGCGGCGAGGTAACAGGCGTTAAGTATTACCGCAGCGGCGGCAGCTACGGCACCGGGAACGGAGGCCTCGGTACGGAGTGGACCGATGCTCCCAAGGCAACGATAAACGATAACGGTGAGGTCGACTGGGATCTCGGAAGCATCGTTCTCGAAAACGGCGTCACCTATACCATCACCTTTGTGGTATGGCCTTCCCAGGAATCTCTGGACCTGGTGGCAGACCTTAATAACGGCGTAGTTGAATATGAAAGCCTTACAGACGATCAGAAATCACAGATATCTGTCAGCGGCGGGCATTATTCGCTGAAGACAAATACGGATTATCCGACAGTTACCTACAGCACCGTGACAACGACCACCCTTGAGGATGGTACGACCACGACGGTAAAATCCGATCCCCAGACAGCAACGATCGTCAATCCCGATCCCGTGGGCCTTACGGAAAGCAAGCTCAATGCAGTAAAGGGATGGGACGACTCCCTGGACGAATCACAGAGGGAAGAGGTAGGAGAGAGCGTTATCCTCTATCTTTTAGTGGACGGCGAATACTATTATGTTGATGAAGACGGTAAACCGCTTGGCGTTACGCTTACGGAGAGCAGCAACTGGACTGAGACCGATTACATAGCCATAGCTCCCGGTATCATGGTAACAGAGGACAGCCCCGCCTATGATCCCGATGCCCCTCAGGTCACATGGGAGGGAGAGACCTACGCTATCCTGGAGAGCGGCCACGACTATGTATTTGAAGAAAGTGACATCAACTATCACTTCGAGCTGACGGCATACCATCATCATCCCATGGTCATGGGTTCCGATTCAGACGGCAACCAGATCGTAAAGGATGTTATGTTCACAACGGACGATTCCGGCAACATCACGGGAATCGAGTCGGTGTCTGAGATGGGCGACAACCTGTCGGCAACGAATACGCTGAAGCCCGGTATCGATATCGTAAAGAAGGTCGTTGATGCAAACGGCGAGGAGATCGAATGCACGGACAGCTTTGAGGTAACGGTATATCTCTTCGATGCGGAAGGCAATACGCTTCCCGAGAAGAAGACTGACGACGGCGAGACCTTCAATTACGATTACCGTATCTATTACGGCGAGAACAATCCCAATTACGATCCCAATGCCGAAAAGAACCGTTCGGACCATATCTACGGAACCGGAACGAGCTTTACAGAGACCCTCTATGTAGGCGACACGATCCGTGTCGTTAACCTGGAGATCGGTTCGGTATTCCGTGTCGAAGAGACAGAGAAAGCGGGCTACGAGCTCGTAAGCACCGAATATGAGATCTCCCGGAATTCGTCTTCCGATCATGAATCTTATACGGATGATGAAAAGGTAACGCTGGACGGCGAGACATATTATCCTACAGAAGGAAACTCCGCTTCAAAGGCAACGCTTACAAATAAGGTACTGATCGGCGATCTGGAGATCACAAAGACCGTAGAAGTAGTAAGCGGTGATGAAGAAGCTGCAAAATCAGAGGAGTTCACATTTACTGTAAATCTGTATGAAGACGACTCGAAAGAAGTTGAGCTCACTGACAGCACCTACAATTATGTGATCTACGAAAACGACGAGGCAACAGGCGAGGGAGAAATATCCTCCGGTTCAACCATAAAGCTCAAGGACGGCATGAAGGCCGTTATCGAAGGTCTTCCCGCAGGCGCTTATTATGAAGTAACAGAGGAAGAGGCTGCAGGCTATACGACGGATAAGACCGGAGATACCGGAACGATCGCTGAGAACGAGACCGTGACCGCAGAGTTTACAAATACATACGATCCCGGCACGACAACGGCCACACCGGAGGCGCGCAAGGAGGTAGACGATCAGTCCGACAGCGCACCGTCCGAGACATTCGAGTTTGAACTGGTTGACGGCGAAGGCACTGTTGTCGAGACCGTAACCAGGAATGACGCCGGCGACATCACATTCTCAGAGCTCACCTTTGAGGAGGAAGGAACATACGAGTACTCCATCAGAGAGGTGGAGGGAAGCACTCCCGGATTCACATACGATACGGAAGAGCGAAAGCTGCAGATCGAAGTAAAGAGCACTGACGGCGTTCTGGAGGCAGAGATCACGTATCTCACCGATGAAGGCGAAGCCGTATTCACCAACGTATACAAGGCAGAGCCCACCGGCATCATCTTTACGGTAAATAAGGAAGTTGAAGGCACAGACGGATCCTCAGAGGACTTCACATTCGTGCTTAAGAATTCCGAAGGCACCGTGCTGCAGAATCTTGTTCTCACCGGCGCCGGCACAAAGGATTTTAACAAGATCACTTATACAAAGGCCGGTACATATAACTATACCGTAACAGAGACAGCCGGTGATGCGGCAGGTTACACCTACGATACAGCCACATATGAGATCTCCGTTTCGGTCGAGGATATCGGCGGCGAGCTCGAAGCTATCGCGACGATCACCAAGGACGGCGAGGATACAAGCGACATCACCTTTACGAACACCTATGCCGCAGAGCCCGTTACCGTAGAGCTCAGCGCAAAGAAGACCCTGGAGGGCCGTACACTTGCAGCAGACGAGTTTGAGTTTACGCTCGAACTGGACGGCGAGGTGAAGGAGACCGTTAAGAACGCTGCGGACGGAAGCATCACATTCAGTGAGCTCGAGTTTACGGATGCCGGTGAATACACCGTTAAGATCAGTGAGGTCAAAGGCAGCGCAGAAGGCGTGACATACGACGAGACCGTTTACGAAGGCACCATCACCGTAACGGACGACGGCAGCGGAACGCTTACGGCCGAAGTCGAGGGCGTAACGGACGTGACGTTCAAGAACACCTATGAGAAGAAGGAGATACCTCCCGGACCTCCGACCGGTGATGACTTCAAGGACATCATGTGGCTTATGGCCATGATGGCTGCGATCATTGTACTCGTAGGCATGAGTGCGGTAAGGTCCCGCAGAAAGGGCTGATAAGCATTTATAAAATAATGTAAGACGGCTGATCACAGTACAGCCGGCAAAGCATAACAGAAATAAAAACGGATGAGGGCCTGTAAGCTCTCATCCGTTTTTTATAAGATACAGGGATCACGCGAAAGCTGCGTGATCTTTTAATTCCGGCGTTCAGATGATCACCATTGCTATCCTTCCCACCGTATCGTAGATCGTTCTGAACTTATCCAGGTCTCTTTTTACCAGCCCGTCCAGGGGGTCCGATATCAGCACGGTGCCTTCGTCGAGATCGTAGCCGTAGAGGACTACGCAGTGCTCGTTTGTGTACCACTCGATCTTTTTGCCGCTGTATTTGTAATACTTTCCGGTAAACTCCGGTTCCGCCATGCCTGTTGTCGTCCACACGATGACAGGATGGCCTGCCTGTACGAACTTCAGAAGATCGTCAAAGGAGGTCCCGTCCAGGTCATAACATTTGAGATCGGAGCCCATGCTCTCAAGGAAGTTCTCCGCAGTCACCTTCAGGCCGGTGGTAAAGACGCTGAGACCGGTCTCGTCGGAGGGATCCCCGGGATAGCCCATAGCCATGTTGTCGTGTCTGTTGAGCCAGTTATTCGCGATAGCGGTCTTTGAAAGGATGAAGCCCCGGCTCCGCAGCACTATGGTTAGTGAAACGGATTCGCAGCCGTTGGGGAGTTCCGGATACTGGCGTATCTCCGGAATGCCGTCTATAACGGCAGAGGAGAGCAGAAGATCTGAGGAAAGGATCTCTTCAACTATATCCGCATCAGGGCCGGCTTCCGTCAGCTCTTCCAGCCCGTTGATCATATCGGTGCAGTCTGCCTCGTCAGCGGCTGCGGCGGACTCCTCCTGTACCTCATCCTTCCTGCATGATGACATCACAGCCGCCAGAAGCAGTATTATAGATGCTAATAACGCTTTCTTCATAGATCCTCCCCGTTAAGGCCTGCATCCGTTGCAGGGGACGTAGCCCTGCTTAACGATGGCATCACGCGTTCCCGTGAACTCGCTTTTTTTGGATTCGTATATATCGGAAATATTGGGACAGTCCGGATCGTGAAACTTCTTTGTGCCCGTATTCAGCACGTAGTGCTTTATTTCAGACTGCTTTATGGACGGATCGTAATCACTGTCGCCGGTGGCGTAGTCGATGATGATGTCAGGCTGCACATTATAGCAGAAGACGTTGAAGCAGATGCCTTTGCCTTTGTCCTCCACGGACCAGGCCTCCATGTTGACGCCCCTCGCCAGGGGCTCGTCACCCTCAAATATAGGGGTTACCCTGTACAGCACATGGTTCCCGGTCTTTTTGATGTAATCGCCCACCAGTATCTCGTATTCCTGCATGCCGACGGCGTTCATGTACCTGGTGCCGGTGATAAGGTTCCTCTCGTTGTCGTTCTCCCCGGCCAGGGCGAAGGCGATGAGGTGGCTCCTGTTGTAAAGGCTGCCGTATTCCACGCATTCGTATACTGCCTGGACCCAGCCCGTGGGATGGATCCGGGAGATATCGCCCCTCTTTTCCGTTGGCATCAGCTCCTTTGAAAGGCTGGCAGAGGCCACGGTGCAGCGGCCTTTGTTGTCCAGGTCTCCGTAATATTCGAAGGTGCCGGTATTCATTCCCGTGTCGAAATAGGGCTTGCCGCCGTTGAGGGTGCAGGCCGTCTCCCCGTTGTAGGCGGGCACGTCGCTGAATTTAAGGCCGGAGGGCTTTTTGATGTCTGAATTATGGCCGGAGGAAGGCGTCTGGCTCTCGGACTGGCCGCCGTCCTTCGTTTCCGTCTGGTCCCCGCCCGGGGAAGTCTCCGTATTGAAATCGTATGTTTCGGGAGAGTTGTCCTTCTTTCCGAAGCATCCGGAGACCGAAAGGGCAAACAGCATCATCAGCAGTATTAAGATGGTTCTTCTGATATTCTTCAAAGCGCACCTCCGGGGTGATGCGGCCGACAGCCGCATTCACATCTAAAAATGCAGTATATTCACATTATAGTCACAATTTATTAATATAATTAAGCGGTAATTATTGCTGATGCCTGCATTTTAGCGAAATACACAATGAAAGAAGGCGGTAAAAATCTTTTGACACCGTGCAGATAAGCAGTTTGTCCATAATCTCCTCAAAGGAGAAAGTGCACCGATCTGCCGGAAACCGCTGAAATAAAGGCATTTCCTTAATATATCGGTAAAGAGGCGCTGCGGCATCTTATCCAAATTACACAAAAGAGAATATCACAGTATCGGGAATTGCGCCATAATATTTGGTAATTTTATCATAATTACTTGACATCAACATTATTAGTCAATATAATGTAACAAAAGCGTAATAAATTATGTGAAATATTTAATACGCCATTAGCAAAAAACGGGCATCTCATTATTGATTTTTAATAACTGGAAGTCAAAGTAATTATTACCAAAGAGGAGAATGGCAAAATGATATCCAATCAGATCCTGCAGAATACCATAGACGGACTGAGAAGCATCGCCAGGATAGATATGTGTGTTCTGGATACAGAGGGTACTATACTTGCAGCGACATTTACAGTTACGGACGATTACAGACAGCACGTAAGGGACTTCGCCGCATCGCCGGCGGACAGCCAGGCCATACAGGGCTACCAGTTCTTCAAGGTGTACGACGAGCACCAGCTGGAATACATTGTTATGGCCAGGGGCGAGAGCGACGATATTTATATGATAGGCAAGATCGCCGCATTCCAGCTCCAGAATCTCCTGGTGGCATACCAGGAGAGGTTCGACAAGGACAATTTCATCAAAAACCTTCTGCTGGACAACCTTCTTTCCGTTGATATATTCAACAGGGCAAAGAAGCTTCATATCGATAACGAGGCCCGGAGAGTGGTGCTTATTGTTGATGCGGAATCAGATCCGGAGACGAATCACCTGGAGCTCATCCGCAACATATATACGGGCAAGAATCAGGATTTCATCACCGCGGTGGATGAAAGGCAGCCATCATCGTCAGGGAGATCGACGAGAACGACAACTACAATTCCATCGTAAAGGACTGCGGCGGGCTTATAGACATGCTCCGCAGGGAGAAGCTGGAGAACGTCCGCATAGCCATCGGCACCATCGTCAACGAGATCCGCGACGTTTCCAGATCCTACAAGGAAGCGAAGATGGCTCTCGATATCGGCAAGATATTCGACAGAGACAAAAACGTGGTAAGCTATTCAAACCTCGGTATAGGAAGGCTCATCTACCAGCTGCCGCTGCCCCTGTGCAAGATGTTTATAAAGGAGACCTTCGGCGGCAAGTCGGCTGACGATTTCGACGACGAGGTCCTTAATACCATCAATAAGTTCTTTGAGAACAACCTCAATGTCTCGGAGACCTCGAGACAGCTTTACATCCACAGAAATACGCTGGTGTACAGGCTGGACAAGCTGCAGAAGCAGACGGGCCTGGATCTCCGCGTATTCGAGGATGCCATCACCTTCAAGATAGCCCTTATGGTAGTTAACTACATGGACTATATGGAGAGCTTCAAATACTGATAACACGGAGGAATCAGAATGATCCTGCTTGATAATGTCTACAAGACATATTCCGCCGGGAACACGGCCATAAACGGCATTAGCCTGAGGATAGCCAAGGGCGAGTTCGTTTTCATCGTGGGCCCCAGCGGATCCGGTAAGACAACGCTGTTTAAGCTCCTTCTGAAGGAGCTTGAGCCCACGTCGGGCGCTATATATATGAACAACCAGAACATCAGGCGTCTGAAGAAAAGCAAGACTCCGAAGATGAGAAGGGGCATAGGCGTCGTATTTCAGGATTTCCGTCTTCTTAAGGACAGAACGGTATACGAGAACATAGCCTTTGCCGAGAGAGTCGTGGGCAAATCCACAAAGCACATAAGGAAGTCGGTTCCCCAGCTCCTGGAGACGGTAGGCCTTTCTGACAAGGCCGATTCCTTCCCCGACGAGCTTTCCGGCGGCGAGCAGCAGAGGGTGGCCCTTGCGAGAGCGCTGGCCAACAATCCCCCTGTCATCCTTGCCGACGAGCCTACCGGCAACCTGGATCCTGACAATGCATGGGCCATCATGCAGCTGCTGGACGAAATAAACAAGAGAGGAACGACGGTCATCGTCGTTACGCATAACCACGAGATCGTGGACAGGATGCACAAACGTGTCATCGCCATGGAGCAGGGCGTTATAACCAACGACACTGCAGAGAATCAACCCATCGATCCCGCTGTTCTTTCAAAGATCGGCGATATGGATACTCTGCCGGACGATATCACCAAAGAAGAGGACCTGGGTGTCACTATGGTGGAATCCGGCACGCTCCGCAGGATCAGCCTCAGTAAATACGAGGATACTATCGACAGCATTGCCAGGGTGACTGATTCCGACACGGACGTCATAGATTTCGGCGTCGCAGAAGGGATCGGCAAAGCTGCCGCGGAGCGGACGCCTGCAGCTCCCGCCGCAGGGACGAATGATGTTAAAAAAGGCGGTGATGAGTAATGGGCAGGATCTGGTATTGTATCAAACAGGGTTTTAAGAACATTCGCCGCAACAGCCTGTTCTCGCTGGCTTCCATCGCTACGATCGCGGCCTGTCTCTTTATTTTCGGCGTATTCTACTGCCTGGGACAGAACGTGGAGCACATAGTGGACGAGGCCCAGAGCACCGTCGGCGTGTCGGTATTCTTCAAGGAAGGCACCACGGAGGAGCAGATCCTCGACCTTAAGGACAAGGTCGAGATCAGGGAAGAGGTTGACAGGGTGACCTATATCTCCGCCGAAGAGGCCTGGGAGCACTATAAGAAGCAGAATTTCGAGGGACAGGATTCGGACCTTCTGGATAACCTGGACCAGGACAACCCGCTTAAGAATTCCGCAAACCTGGAGATATACCTTAACGACACGGCAAGACAGGGCGAGCTGGTATCGTACCTGGATTCCGTGGAGATAGTAAGAAAGGTCAATTCCTCCGATCTTCTGGCAGAGGGCTTCACGAATCTCAGCAATATGGTAAGGTACACCTTCCTGGCGCTGATAATCATCCTCCTTCTCGTCGGCATATTCCTTATAAGCAATACCATCATGACGGGTATCACCGTAAGGGCCGAGGAGATCGCGGTAATGAAGTACATAGGAGCGACCGATGCCTTTGTCAAGGCTCCCTTCTACATTGAAGGTATCATCATCGGTCTTATAGGCTCGGCCATCCCCCTGGTGATCCTCAGGTTCATGTACAACAGGGTCATCGAATTCGTGATGAACGAATTTACGGTGCTGCAGAGGCTGCTTACCTTCGTTAATGTGAACGATATCTTCTCGAAGCTGATCCCCATTTCACTGGGCATCGGCGTCGGCATAGGTATCATCGGTTCCTTCTTCACGCTGAGGAAGCATATACAGGTTTAATAAATGATATTAAAGCAGGCGCTCCGAAAGGGGCGCCTTGTGTTATAATCGGTATAAGAATACAAACGGGAAGGCGATAAATTATGAAAAAAAT
>JAFRYJ010000290.1 GCA_017437705.1 Lachnospiraceae bacterium | reverse complement strand
CCAGGAACAGTGAGATAGTAATAGTACAGGACAGACCCTTTGACGATATAATGATCACTCCGGGAGGGGCAGCAGGTGGACAGGAACAGGATCAAGAGCATATTTGAATCGCTTCTGTTTGTATGGGGCGATACCCTTCGTACCAGGGACCTGGCGGAGCTTGCCGGCATCACGCCGGAGGAAGCCGCTGAGATCCTGGAAGAAATGGCGGAGGAATTCAGGGCTGAAGAAAGGGGCATATCCCTCATACAGCTGAATGATGCATGGCAGCTCTGTTCGAAGCACGAGAATTACGATTATATAATTAAAATGACACACCGGCCCAGGAAGTATCAGCTGACGGAAGGCCAGCTGTAGGTACTTTCCATAGTTGCATACAAACAGCCTGTGACCCGGTCGGTGATAGACGGTATTAGAGGAGTGAACAGTTCCAGCGCCGTAAACAGGCTTCTGGACCTGGGGCTTATTAAGGAGGCCGGCAGGCTGAAGACTCCGGGCAGGCCCATACTCCTTGCAACTACAGACGATTTCCTGAGGGCTTTCGGGCCTTCGTCGGATAAGGATATGCCGGCGATCGATCCCGTAAAGGTGGAGGAATTCAGGGCCGAGGCCTATTCCGAAGCGGAGATCGAAGAGGAAAACGAAGCGGCTGCCGGCGGGCAGACGGCTGCGGATACAAACGGCGAAGATGCGGCAGATGCCGGGGAGATCACGGTTTAAGGAGCAGACATGCATAAGGATCTTTTTTCAATAGGCCCCGTTACGGTTCACGGATACGGGCTGTTTATAGCGATCGGAGTTGTTGTGGCCCTTCTGGTGGCCATGTACAGGGCAAAGAGACGGGGACTGGACAGCGATCTGGTCTTCAATATCACGCTGCTGGTAGCCGTTACGGGCATCCTGGGAGCAAAGCTTCTTTACATCATCATGAACTGGAGCGAGTTCATAAAGGATCCCGTTTCCGGACTTACCGAGGGCTTTGTGGTATACGGCGGCATCATTCTGGGCATTGCAGCCGGGTTTATTTACCTTAAGTTTAAAAAGGCCGTGTTCAGCGACTATTTCGACATTATAATGCCGGGTGTAGCCATAGCCCAGGGCTTCGGAAGGATAGGCTGCTTTATGGCGGGCTGCTGCTACGGCATCCCCTGCGACGGTCCCTTCTGCGTGAAGTTCCCCGCAGATTCCCTGGCACCGTCGGGAGTGAACCTGTTCCCTTCGCAGCTGGTATCGGCGCTGGGAAATTTCCTGATCGCGGCCATACTTATTTATGCTTCGCGTAAAATGAAGTATTCCGGTCATACGGGCGCGCTGTATGTTGCGCTTTATGCTGCCGGCAGGTTCGTCATCGAGTTTTTCAGATCCGACGAGCGCGGCCATATCGGACCGCTTACCACGTCGCAGTTCATTTCCATATTGATGATGACGGCGGCGATCGTCCTGTTTATCTATTATTACCGGAAGAAGATACCCGCAGCGGCTCTTATAGTTGATAAGAAGGACGAAGCCGGGGTCGGATCCGGAGACGGGACGGAGGATAAAGCCGAAGAGAAAGCGGAAGACGGGGCTGACGAGGGATCGGAAGAGCAGTCTGGGGATAAGCCGGAAGATACGCCTGTGGAAGAGCCTGAGGAAGCGTCTGAAGAGGTTTCTGGGGAAGTGTCTGAAGATGGATCTGAAGGAGCATCGAAAGAAGCCTTTGAGGACAGACCCGAAGAATTACCCGAAGACGATCAGGGCGAATGATACGGGAAGCTGTTATTAAGACCTGAAACGTTGATTTTAGAGCCCAAAAGAGTTATCATTAAATATTGATTTATTACCAATAAAACAAATAAGGATGACTTATGAGAAATCTGATCACACGAATAAAAGAATATAAATACACGGCGGTGATATTCTTCACGCTGTTTTTCCTGTACGATGAATTCCTTTTCAGGCTGGCGGTGGTAAAGTCTCTGGGAGGCAACTTTTTTGTCCACATCATCACGATGATGCTGTTCCTGGGAATTGCATTCTCCCTTCTGTGGGGGCTTTTCAACAGGGGAAGGCTGCGCAGCTGGATATTCGGTTTCGTCGTAATATTCGTTACGATCTTTTATCTTGTCCATCTTATCTACTATTCCGTATTCAATACGTACTGGGCGCCTTTCTCGATGATGGGACTGGCCGGCCAGGCCTTCGATTTCATGGACATGATCATAGACAATATACTGCGCCAGATCGTATGGGTCATCCTGTACATCCTGCCGGTCATTTTCTATTTCCTTTTTGTCAAGGGATCCGAGAAGCAGGAGTTCGAGAAGGATCACATCATCGTGAGAGCAGGCCTCGGAGTCCTTATGCTGGGCATCTTTTTTACGGCTGTCAATTCCTCCAGCAGGGATAAGGGATCGACCTACGACTCTTTTTACAACGCCGGCGATATCGATTCGAAGATGACTCATTTCGGACCTATGGTGGCTACGATCCTGGACGGCGTAAACGGAAACAAGGTAGGAAGCCTTATCGTTGAGAGCGACGCTCCAATCCCCGGCGATGACACAGCCGAATCAAACGACGAGAACGGAGGAAGCGGCAGCGGCAGCGAGGGTGAGACAGAGAAAGAAAGCGGCGGCAGCAGCGGCAGCAAGGTCAAGAAATACGGCAAGAACATCCTGGAGAATGTTGATGTCACATCAGTCGTGGAGGCAACGGGAAACAGCGGCCTTATCGATCTTAATTCGTATTTCATGAGCCAGGAGGCGTCAAAGAAGAACGAGTACACCGGATTATTCAAGGGATATAACGTTATCTACGTTACAGCCGAGGGCTTTTCAAAATGGGCGGTCGATGAAGAGAGGACACCTACTCTTTATAAAATGATCCACTCGGGATTTGAATTCACCCATTACTATACGCCCCTTTATTACGGAAGCACCTCGGCAGGAGAGTGGGTAGACCTCACCGGTTACGTTCCCAATCCCGGCGGTTCGCCTTCAATGGTGCTTTCGGGCGAAATGGGCACCAATCTGTATTTCTGCCCCGGCAAGGTTTTCGGAAGGTTGGGATATGCGACCTACGGCTTCCACAACAATTCCTATACTTATTACGAGAGGAATCTTTCCCATCCGAACATGGGTTATACCTGGATAGGAACAGGCAGCGGCTATGAGCCCGAGACAAACGGTGCCGGAAACGATATCTGGCCCCAGTCCGATTCGCACATGGTGGATGTTACATTCGACATGTACGCGGACCAGCAGCCTTTCCACGCATATTACATGACGGTCAGCGGCCACGCAGGCTACAGCTTCGCCGGCAACAGCATGGCATCAAGGCATTATGACATTGTCGAGAATCTTCCTTATTCCGACGAGGCAAAAGCCTATATAGCCTGCCAGTACGAGCTGGAGCTCTTCCTTCAGAATATAGAGAGAAGGCTGGAAGAGAAGGGTATAGCGGACAAGACGGTCATCGTGCTTTCGGCCGATCATATCCCCTATAACAACAGGGAGATGTGCGAGGAGATCGCCGGACACAAATTTGATGACAACGTATTCGAGTGGTATGAGAGCTATCTTATCATCTACTGTCCCGGCTTTAAGGAGCATGTAGTAGTTGACAAGTACTGCTCGTCGATCGACATCCTTCCCACTGTCCTTAATCTTTTCGGAGTTGATTTCGATTCCAGGATGATCTCCGGCAAGGATATCCTTTCTGATGCGGAAGGCGTTGTGGCCATCACTTACCCCGGAAGCTTTATTACGGACAGATGCTTCTACAACGCCGATACGGGCGTCTGCACTCCCATTAAGGAAGGCGATACCATATCGGACGAGTATATCAAGCAGCAGAGGACGAAGGTAACGAACATGTTCCAGATAGCGAACATGGTCATCACATATAATTACTTCGACTATTACGAAAAGGCTGTAAATCAGGCAAAGCCCGCCAGGACAGAGGAATCCGATTCCGAAACGGAAGAGGGGTCCGGAGAAGGCGGCGAAGATGAAACGGAAGAATAGTATTGATGCTTTATGGAAAAGCCCGGGCAGCGTCCCGGGCTTTTTGATGCCTTTTTTAAGGGAAGAGACATCATAAATAACGGGTTATAGGACAAAACGTGTTGGTGGTCAGTCCCACATCACAGGGTATTCAGATGACCT
>JAFRYJ010000289.1 GCA_017437705.1 Lachnospiraceae bacterium | reverse complement strand
CCTTCGTACTTGATGGCTGATATAACATCGTATCCCTTGAGGAGTTCCCTGCCCTTAAGGCCTGCAAGCTCGATAAGGCATACTACCTTTTCAACCACGCCGCCCAGGCTTTCGATAAGCTTGATGTTTGCAAGGCAGGTGCCGCCTGTGGCAAGAAGATCGTCTACCAGGACAACGCGCTGTCCGGGCTTGATGTCGTCCTTGTGGATCTCCACGGTGGCTGTGCCGTACTCAAGCGTATATGTCTCTTCCACGGTCTCTCTGGGGAGTTTGCCCTTCTTCCTTATGGGGATGAAGCCCAGGCCCAGCTTGTATGCAAGGGGAACACCGAAGATGAAGCCTCTTGCCTCGGGACCTGCGATAAGATCCGCATGAACGTCGCCGCAGATCATCGTGAGGGTGTCGATAGCCATTCTGAGGCCTTCGGGATCTCTGATGACGCCGGTAACATCACGGAAAATGATGCCTTCCATGGGGAAATCGGGGATACTGATCACATAATCTTCAAGTTTCTTAGCCATTTTTCGTACCTCTTTCGTATAAAATGATTTGTTGATCTTATTTCACAAAACGGTTAAAAAGATAAATTTCATTATACTAATTATCCGCTGATCCTGCAATAATTCTGTATCACTATCTGTATGCGGGTATTCCCGTTCCAGGTGTCTTCCGCGGGATAATAGGACAGTGCCGCATCAATATTATTGGGCTCTCCGCTGAAGACCCTGTCGCATTCCTCCCTGCCGAAGCTGTCTGTCAGAAAACGGATGAATTTTTCCGGTTCGCCGAAAAGCACCGCATCACAGGTATGACCGGATGTATTTCTCACCTTCATCCTTATGACGTTTCTGTTCCTGCCCGTTACCGCAGCCTTCATGATGTTGAAATGACTCTCCGCGAAGAGAGGCTTTTTATTGCCCTTGCCGAAGGGCTCCATCATATCCAGCTCCCTTATGAATTCCGAAGTCATATACTGGACGGGCATGGGTATGTCTATGAGGACCTTCTTTACAAGCTGGTCCTCCGTAAGTGGCGAGTCCTCGTTTACCCTGCGGCTCAGTTCCTCCAGATCGTCCTTTTTCATGGTGATGCCGCAGGCCGCGGCGTGTCCGCCCATATTTATGAAAAGCTCTTTGTATTTCGACAGATTCTTCATAAGGTCGTACTCGTCTATGGATCTTCCCGAGCCCTTGACGATTCCGTTCCCCACCGACGTAAAGGCTATGACAGGCCTTGAATAGTATTCCTTGAGCCTGCCCGCTATGATACCGGCAAGGCTCTCGTGGGTGCCCGGCGGCATCAGCAGCACGAAGATGCTGTCCTTTTTGATCTCAGGGTGCTCTTCTATCTCTTTTTCCGCCAGTTTTACAGCCTGTTCCGTGAGAGACTTCCTCTCGTCGTTCATCTCCCTCAGCTTTGAAGCCAGCTCAAAGGCTTTTTCGTGATCTCTGCATTCAAGAAGATCAAATGCATGATACGCGTTGTAGAGCCTGCCCGCCGCATTGAAGCAGGGGCCGATGATGAAGCCTATATGGTATGCCGACAGCTTTTCCCTGTCCACACTGCAGACGTCCATGATGGCCGAAAGGCCCGGCTCCTTCGTCTTAGCCAGCTTTTTAAGGCCTTCCCTTACGATGATCCTGTTTTCGTCCTTAAGCTCCATGACGTCGGTCACCGTTGCAATGGCTGCATAGACAGTGAGATCGTCCATAAGCTGCTGGGCTTTAAGGATGCTTATGTCTCCGGCGGCGGAAAACCTGTCCGTAAGGACCTGCAGCAGCTTGTATGCCACCATACAGCCGCAGATGCCCTTAAAGGGATATCCGCAGCCATCCTGCTTGGGATCGATCACCGCGTCGGCGTCGGGGAGGATCTCCTTCCCGTCATCATCCCGGGGCACCTCGTGATGGTCCGTCACCACCACCCTGATGCCTGCTTCCATCAGTCTTTTCACCGGCTCCCGGGTGTCGATGCCGTTGTCGCAGGTAACGACGGCGGAAAAGCCGGAGCTTACGGCCTCCTCCGCCATCCTCATGTTCATGCCGTAGCCTTCCTTTACCCTGTCGGGTATATTGACGTAGGCCTGGCCGCCCAGGGCCGTTATGGTCCTCTTGAGGATATACGAGGAGAAAACGCCGTCGGCGTCGTAATCGCCGCAGATCATTATCTTCCCGCCGGAAAGTATGGCTTCCCTTATGATGTCCGCGCCCTTTTCTATATCCTTCATGGCATAGGGGCTCCTGAGATCGTCCATGGTGCCCCACAGATAATGCCGCATCTCTTCGGGATCCGTCATTCCCCTGTTGACCATGAGCCTCACAAGATAGGGACTTATATTCAGTTCTGAGGCTATACCGCTGAAATCCGCCTTCTTTGCGGCAACGGTCCACTTATCTTCCATTGGGCTCCTTCTGAAAACGCCTTTTGTATATGTGCGGGCGTTTTCACGGGTCAAGACAGTGATGCCCCGGATCACCGGGGCATCGTATTTTTATTATTATCTTTTTCCTCTTTTCATGATGTACCAAAGCGTACCCGCGATGCAGACTGATGAATATGCTCCGCAGATGATGCCGCACATCAGAGGGAAGGTGAACTCCCTGATGCTCGTAACGCCGAGAATGAAGAGGGCGAGCACGGTTATGAGTGTGGTCACCGATGTATATATGGATCTTGTAAGGGTCTGGGTGATGCTGGTATTTACCACCGTCGCCAGATCCGCGCTGCTGTTTTTCTTAAGGTTCTCCCTGATACGGTCGAAGATAACGATGGTCGCATTGATGGAGTAACCTACGATGGTGAGCATACATGCTATGAACGTATTGCCCACCGATATCCTGGTGATGGCGTAGACGCCTATAACGACGAGGACATCGTGGATAAGGGGCACGATGGAGCATACGGACAGCTTCCAGTCCCTGAACCTTATAAAGATATATACGAGCATGCAGACCAGTGCGATGATGACGGATACTACCGCATCACGTCTCATCTCGTTGGAGATGACGCCGCTTATGGTATCCTGGCTCGTGAGCTCCTCCTGGATGCTGTAATTATCCCTGATGGCCTTCATGAGCGCCTGCCTCTTCTCGGTGTCAAGCACCTGGGTCTTTATAACGATCTCGTTCTTGCCCGTTACGTTCTGGAGCTGTACATCGGAGGTTCCGATGGCTTCTTCGATGTAGGAACGGAGCTTCTGCCCCTCCTCACTGGTAACGCTTATATGCTCGTCAAAAGTGATGTTGTAGGACGTGCCGCCCGTAAAGTCGAGACCGAAATTAAGGGGCTTGCCCTCTTTTCCGTTGTATACCAGCATGGCCACAACGCCTGCGCCGATGAGCAGCAGGGAGACAATGAAGTACTTGCGTTTGTTCTCCACAAAGCGGATGATCTTTTTTTCCTTCGTCTTCCCGTAATACTTCTCGTCCGTAAAGCCCATGGAATAGAAGGCTTTGAGGATGGCCCTGGTGAACAGGAGGGCCGTTATCATTGAAAGAACGATGCCCAGCGCCAGGGTCTGCGCGAAGCCCTTTATGGAACCGGTGCCCATGACATAAAGCACCGCTGCCGCTATAAGCGTGGTGATATTGCCGTCTATGATGGCCGAAAGGGCCTTCTTGAAGCCGGCGTCTATGGCGTTCCTTACGTTGGAGCCGTTTCCGATCTCCTCCTTGATACGCGAGAATATGATGACGTTGCCGTCCACCGCCATTCCTATGGCCAGGATAACGCCGGCTATACCGGGCAGCGTAAGGGTGATATCCAGCGCGTTAAGGAGAAGCAGTGTTGCAAGCACGTAGAATATAAGAGCGATGCCTGCAGCCACACCCATGATCCTGTAGAGGATGATGAGCAGGAGTATTACAAGGCCTACGCCGATGATGCCCGCCTTGAGGGACGTGCTTACAGCCTCGTCGCCAAGCTGTGCTCCGACTACGTTTGAAGAGATATCCTTAAGCTCGAGATTAAGTGTTCCCAGCCTGATGGACGTTGCAAGCACGTCGGCCTCCTGGAAGCTGAAATCGCCTTCGATATAAGCCTCTCCGCCTGTGATGGCCTGCTTTACGTTGGGGCTGGAAATGATGTTTCCGTCGTATACGATGTAAATGGGCTTGCCCACGTTCCTTGATGTTGCCTCGGCAAAAGCCTCCGTGCCTTCCTCATTAAAGGTGAGCCTTACGGAATACTTTGTGTTGCCGTATGTATCCTGTCCCGAATAAACCTGTGCATCAACGACCTGGTCGCCGGTGCAGACGGGGCTCAGATACCCTTCCACCTCTTCCATGAAAATGAGGGAACCTGGTGCTCCCAGGGTCTCCATGGCCGAATCCACATCATAGAAGCCGGGGATCTCCACGGCGATCCTGTTGGATCCCTGCTGATAGACCTGCGCCTCGGTGGAATATGCCTGAACTCTCTGCTGCAGCTTGTATACGGTATCGGACATGTCCGCACTTGAGGGATCCTCGTCCACCGCCTCGTATGTGATGCTTACGCCGCCGGCCAGATCCAGGCCCAGCGTAATGTTCTTAGCCGCTCCCTGATGCTTTTCCCCGACACCGTTTACCGCTACATATCCGCATGCCGCTGTAAGTATCAGGATAAGGATGAATACGATTATATTCCTCCTTTTGTGTTCCTTCATGACAATTTACCTCCGTCCTCTGCCATTACCGCCTTAAGCATTATGGCACATTCTATCCTTTTTTTCATCATCTCACAGCCGATCCTGTAAGGGGCCGTGATGTCCTTATGCTGATTATATGAATTCGCAGCGCATCCGCCGCTGCAGTAAAACCTGGCGAAGCATTTCCTGCACTCCGGCTTTTTATATACATTGCAGCCGGAGAACGTTTCCACGAGATCCGTCCTTCTGATGCCCTCGTCCACGTTGCCGAGAAGAAAATCCTCGTTCCCCACGAACTGATGGCAAGGATAAAGGTCTCCCCATGGCGTTACCGCCAGATACTCCGATCCGGATCCGCAGCCCGAAAGCCTTTTATATACACAGGGGCCGCCGGAAAGGTCGATCATAAAATGGAAGAAGTTGAAGCCTCTGCCCTCCCTCTGACGCTTGAGCATCACCGAAGCCAGCCTGTCGTACTGCTCCATTATCTGAGGCAGATCCTCCTCCCTGAGAGCGTATTCCTCCGAAGGATCCGCCACCACCGGCTCCACCGATATCTGTTTGAAGCCGAGGTCCGCAAGATGGAGCACGTCCTCCGAAAAATCCAGGTTCCATCTTGTAAAGGTGCCTCTTACGTAATAGTCCGTCTGGTTCCTCTGCTCCGCCAGCTTCAGAAATTTCGGCAGGATGATGTCGTAGCTGCCTCTTCCGTTCCTGAAGGGCCTTGCATTGTCGTTGACCTCCGGACGCCCGTCGATGGAAAGGACCACATTGGACATTTCCTTATTGAGGAAGCTGCAGATCTCGTCGTTTAAAAGCACTCCGTTGGTGGTGAGCGTAAAGCGGAAGCGTTTATTGAACCGCTCCTCCTGCTCCCTGCCGTAAACCACCAGGTCTTTTACCACCTGCCAGTTCATAAGGGGTTCTCCTCCGAAGAAATCCACCTCCAGGTTTTTCCTGTTCCCCGAATTGGCGATAAGGAAATCCAGAGCCTTCTTTCCCGTTTCGAAGCTCATAAGGGCGCGTCTTCCGTGATACTCTCCCTCGCCGGCAAAGCAGTATCTGCAGGCCAGGTTGCAGTCGTGGGCGATATGAAGGCAAAGCGCCTTTACCACCGGCTGCCTTCTTTCCATGAAGGCGTCAATAACGGGCTCGAAGGCGTCCTCCGTAAAGAGCTTGCCTTCGTCCTTCAGCTGTGTGACCTCTTCGTAGGCTTCTTTCAGATCTTCTTCGCTGTATTTATTATTAAGTTTTCCGATGACGGTCTCCCTGTCCGCTTCCTCATACATTGATATGATCTCGTACGTCATATCGTCGGGTATGAAAACGCTGCCCGAATTAACATCCAGGACTATATTGTGACCGTTCGATCTGTACTGATGGACCACTTAATACGACTCCCATACACACTTTTGACCCCGGAACGGCTGTCCCGGGGTCCAAGACTTAAACAAATATCATTTTGAATGCTCGCAGGTCTGATTTCCTACAGTACAGGAAGTCTTGCAGGCAGACTGGCATGATGTCTGGCACTCGCCGCATCCGCCGTCCTTGACGGTCTTCCTGAGCTCTTTTGTTTCAACTTCCTTTATATGTTTCATGATGAACCTCCTGTTTTACGAACTTATACCAATATACCGTAAAATTATATCATAGGAATTTTGATAAGAAAAGATAAAAATTTGTTATTGACACATCGGTTAGGCTATGCTAACATGCATATAGTTAGTTTTACCTAACCCCCTTTGAGAATACCGCGGATCAAACCGTAAATATCCTGCGGGATAAAACTTCCTTATTATTGCTATGCTGCATCATTCATCCGTGCTCAACTCCTGTACGGATGCCGCAAATGCCATATCCGGGGCTGCGACTTCAGGGAGACCTGATGCCGGATATGGCGGACGGCATAGTAAGGATCTGTAATCAGCCGTTTCACCGTCCGGGCCATACGCACCCTCGAGCGGTTTTTTTATGCTCTATTCTGAGTATGTTATTTGAAACACAAATAAGGCTATTGACATTACTGTTAGTTAAGACTATCATTCAAGTTATTAGAGAGGGCTAACATATGTTCTTGAAAACTATTACTTATGCTGAGGAGGTGCCGAAATGCTGCCCCTGATATTTGCAGACGAGGGCGAGGAAAACATCATTGCGCGGATAGGTGGGAGTCCCGAGACCAGGCAGCACCTGGCTGATATGGGCTTCGTCCCGGGAAGCTCCGCCACGGTGGTGTCCTCAAACGGCGGAAACCTGATCGTAAAAGTCAAGGATTCAAGGATAGCCATCAGTAAGGAGATGGCGTCGAAAATAATGATTTAGGGAGGCTTATATGACTACATTAAAGGATGTCCGGATCGGTGATACCGTTAAGGTCAAAAAGCTTACGGGCGAAGGCGCCGTAAAAAGAAGGATCATGGATATGGGCATCACCAAGGGAGTGACCATCAAGGTCATAAAGGTGGCCCCTCTCGGAGATCCCATGGAGATCACCGTAAGGGGATACGAGCTTTCCGTAAGGAAGGCCGATGCCGAAATGATCATTGTGGAAGCACCGGAAACGGAAGCTTCAGAGACCGCTGAAGAAAAAGCGGACAAAACACGGAAGAGGAAAAAGAATATGGAGAAGGATAAAGAGATACGGATAGCCCTGGCGGGAAACCCCAACAGCGGCAAGACAACATTGTTCAACGCCCTTACGGGCGCCAACCAGTTCGTCGGAAACTGGCCCGGCGTTACGGTCGAAAAGAAGGAAGGCCGTCTTAAAAAGCACAGCGACGTAAAGATCGTCGACCTTCCCGGCATCTACTCTCTTTCTCCCTATACTCTGGAGGAAGTCGTAGCAAGAAATTTCCTTATTGACGAAAGGCCCGACGCCATCCTCAACATAGTGGACGGCACGAACCTGGAGCGAAACCTTTATCTTACGACGCAGCTGGCGGAGCTGGGCATTCCCATGGTCATAGCCGTAAACATGATGGACGTCGTAAGGAAAAACGGCGACTCCATCGATATCGACAAGCTTTCGAAGGCTTTCAACTGCCGGATCATAGAGATATCCGCCCTTAAGGGCGAGAATACACTGCGAGCTGCGGAGGCAGCCCTTGAGGCCGCGGCAGAAGGACGGCATATACCCCGCCACGAATTCTCCGGTCCCGTGGAGCATGCTCTCGCACACATCGAGGAGGCCTGCCTCCACGATTCCGACGAAACCACTCAAAGATGGTAAGCAGTCAAGATATTTGAAAGGGATTCCGACATCATTAAGAAACTGGGGCTCAGTCAGGAAGTCATCGAT